>NZ_JACJOY010000051.1:0-7391 GCF_014695815.1 Trichocoleus sp. FACHB-6 | reverse complement strand
AGCCGCTATGGATGATGATTATATGATTCAAGTTCTCAGTTCTTGTTTTCTTGACCCTACCTTAGATTCTTCTGATTCCTTGTGTCAAGCCTGATTAAGATGCTCTTACCCTGGCTGGATAGATAACTTTGCCGTGTTTCCTAAATAGCTGTATGTGGATTGAATTAGTAATAATACCCCACTGCACAGTTTTACAGTTACTGGCCAGCAAGTAGCGCTTAAGTTGCTTAACTGTTGATTGATATTGTGCAGATGCCTCGCTCAGGTTAACGTCTCTACCCTTTAGTTCAAGCAGAAGATAAGGGTTGGCTTGAGTAGCTAAGAAAATATCTTCATTGGTATTACGACGAAGAGCATAATCAACTGGCCCACCATCCCCGGTATTGTACTGGGGAACACGTTCCATTATTTCAAAACCAAGCGCCTTCAAAAATTCTGATCCGAAAATTTGATCGACTATAGATTCTTGTGCATTTTCAGGGAGGTTCAGCAGCGCTTGACTAAGTGTTTGCTCATTCATAACTTAAGGATAAAGAAACGATTAACTGATAAGGCTCTGCTAAGGTTAACTTTTTTCGTTTTACTAGCAGCACCAGCGTTGTATAGATGCGCTCGTTGTGGCCGGATTATGTTATTACACAAATCATTAAGACCATAAGGAGCAAATAACTGCCATTGTCCTCGATCACGCCATAAGATGCCTACAGATGTCGCCATGTGGAGTCAATTAGGGGAAAAACCAGCATTTCTGCAACCATCTACTGACATTTACGTTGGTCAGCCGGAATACAAGCCTCTGCGCGATCGCTACCCACAGCTTCATTCGCCAAGGAAGCCAGCGCCCAAGCCAGTGCCAAAATTCACCCTGTCTGGCAAGGGGGTGAGTCCATCGTCGGTAATCGTTGGCACACCTTAAATCAGAGCTTTATCGCTGGTGATTGATGCCTAGTGATGGTATCTGGTGGCAATCGATGGTTACTTTGCTTCCGACGACAAGAGCGATCACGCCTTTGAAGCCGCCCCAATCGATCGTTCAACGACATCAAAATGATGGCGTTCATGGGTTCATCAATCTCGTAACGTTATCAGTACCCCAAAAACCCTTACTAGGAAAGCGTTTCAGGGGCATTCGTTCAAAGTTTTCATTAGTGGTCAACGATCACCGTGCCGCACAGTCTAAAATCCCCCAAATTGTCCAGCTCACACCCCATGAAAGAACGTTAAAATTGTGCGTTCATGGGGTGTCCTCGCGTTCATGGGGTGTCCAAACCGTTGAAAGCAATTCCACCCAGCAACCCTGTTGTCCTTTTACTTGATACTCCACAGCCAGTCAAGGCACGCAGGTGATACAGTCATTAAGCAAAATGCCGCTTGACACTAGAGCGTCCAAAACAGAACCAGCTAGATTGTCTAGCTGGTTCTATGCGCCCCTTGAAGCTGAATCTTAACGCCTGCCCTTGAGATGGGAAGTCCAGAGCGATCGCTGTTGATTGGGCTGGCAATAATCGCTTTCTTACTACCAACTGAGAGCGGACGTGATCGCGTATCCAGCACTAAGCGATCGCGTAATACCCTCGCTCAATCTCCCGAAGACTGACAAGCCACCCTTCACATACTTCGAGGCAGTCATCCAATTGTTTAGTTACCCGCACTGTCTGCCCTTCGTAAAGCCCCTGCATCACCCGCAGTGCCTTGCCTACCCAGCTCTCGTCCGCCGCGCCCGTCTCATCTCGCTCGACTTCTTGTTCTAAATCCAAATTGGACATGACAGCCTTTTTATTTAAACAAATGGGCGTGTCATGTCCAAGCTCAGGTGCTTGCTGGTTTTGGATCTCAGCGTATTTCCTATTCAAAGCGTCAAGAACTGAAATTCTGTCCGGATCTAACAACTGCTCTCGGTCGAGTCGGTAATACCTGGTGTCGCCAGACTTGCGATCGCATACCAACCTGAGTCCTACTTTCTTCAGCAGTCGGTTAATCAAATCTATAGCGTCAGTCTTGGAAGTGACTGTGATGTTAAGTGCCGTGTAAAGCCGATGTCGCATGAAGTAAGCCCGCTGCAAGAACTCCTGAACATCTGCATCGGCTGCGGTGTAGTCTCGCTCTGGATCGATTAGGCTGAGCAAGCCTACATCTTTGAGTGTTTTAACTTGGGCGCTATAGGTGCGGACATCTGCAATGAAAGCGATACCTTGCGAGAATTGCTTAAGCTTGTGCCGCCATTCTCGTCGATCCAATTCTTGCGTCTTGGCCTCGTTCCCCAACATCCAATAAAGTTTTACAGAGTTTAACCAGCGTCGTCTATCTTCAATGACTGCCTTGCGGATAAATTGTGGTGTCAAATCCACGCCTGGAAGTTCGTTTTTCAGGAATGCCTTATCCGCCTTGTGCCTGTCTTCTTCTGTGGAATTAGAATTGCTCATAATGGCTTGAGCTTCTTCCAAGGAAATATCCTTAGCTTCTGACTTAGCTATAGATTCCTCATCCTTGAGTTCGTCCTTGGCACCAGCGATCGCATCTCCAAAGGGTGTAGGATTACCTTCAAAGCAACATAGAGTGTGTCCTTCTTCTTCTAGTTCTTGCATAAGCTGAACTGCTAATTGAGATAAACCAAAATTACGGCGAGCTTTTAATTTGGCATAAAGGTCAATGTGTGGGTTGTCCCAGGTTTTGGTTTCTGGATTCCACAGCTGGTTTAAAGCTTCCAGAATCTCTCCGTCTTCAGCTCCTTCTCCAGCAATGTTCTTGGCTAGATCAAGAATATTTATTGATGTTTCGGAGTGGAATTTCATTAACTGCCGCTTAACTACTTCAGGCAGAAACGATTTACACCCTGAAGTATCGTGGTTAGCATCCTTAGCCCAAACAATACGAGGCACAGGTCGTCTAACTCTTGCTAGCATCTGCCGACATTGAGACGGCTCTAAAGAACCGAAAAATAAGCCAAAAACTTCCTCAAAATATTCAATGGTAATAGAGACTCCAACGCCCATTGACGGCGTATAAATCAGTAAATCTGGCTGGAGAGTTTCAATGCTTTGATTCGCATCCTTAACAAAATTCCGTCCCCAAGCTTCCTGCGTAGTTTTTCGATCTATCCGAATAATTTTGGCATCTGGCTTCAACTTTAGTGCCGCTCGTTCCAACGCCTCTGCTTCAAGCTGGCTATCAGTTGCCACGGTTGTTTTTATGCCGTCCTCCAAATTTTGAAAAATTAAATCTTCTACATCGCCATACTTACCCGTGTAGAATTCAACATCCCAAGGTTTGCCCTTGTGGACGTTGACTACAGTAAAGATAGGCGCATCGGGAACGAGCTTCTTAACATAATTAACGGAAATATCAGTCAAATCAGCATCAGACAAAATCACCAACCCTTCGCTGCCCAAAACTTCCTGAATTTTTTTGGAAAAAGTATCAAGGACAAATGAGCGTTTTTCTCTGCAAGTTGATGAAGTCGCAACGTGAGAGAATCCCAGTTCTGATTCGTCGATAATGATAACGGCACGGCTTAAATTTTTGGGTAAAATCTTCCAGAGTGAATCCCAGCACAATGCCAATGCTTCTTCGTGTTCTCGCATCTGGTTAGTAAGCGTATAGTTACCAGATACGCCTACTTCGTCAATCCAAGCTATGTCCCACTTGAAAGCCTGTTCCCGACCAAGGGCAATGCGAGGAGTAATAGATACTACTGGACGGTTTTGAACTTTGTATTGGGCAATTAGGCGTTCAATTAAGGTTGATTTACCACCGCCCTTTCGTGCTTTAAGTGCAATAACTCCCTGGCTTGGTAGCTGCTGAACCAGAGTATCAATGGGTAGGTATTCGCAATCTAGCAGGATGTTAGTTGGGTAGGTTAAAGTGTTGAGTTTTTTCTGGGCATCGGAAACCTTCTGCCAGAATTGTTCTTTCTCTGCCAGCTCAGAAAATTCCTGTGGCGTTAGGTAGGCGATCGCATCAAAATTAGTTAGTTCATCTACATCCGGCTGACCTTTCTGAATTTGTCCCCACCAGGCGATCCGGACTTTATATCCCCATTCGGTAACAAGCTCGATAGTCCGGTTATATTGGCGTAAAACCGACTTATTGAGAATTGCTCCACCGTCTGGGTAAAGGTCAATTGTTTTCGTCCTCAGTTCGGCTGAAAGTTGATCGAGATTAGCTTTCAACTGTTTAGGGCTACTGGCAAAGCATCCGCCAGCGGCACCCAAGAAAATCTGATCCAAACGCTGGGCCGCGATCCAAGGTTTCAACAGTCCTTCGCAAAGCCCGATGCTGTTGCGCTTCGCCCCCTGCACCGGGCGATAGCAGCCGAGGGGTAGTTCTCCGCTCGGTAGATGAGAGCCAAACTTTGATTTAAGCCAACGATATTTACTTTTAGTGGCACCATCTAGACGAATCTGCATTCCCAGAATCCGTCCTTGGGTGTCCCAAGCAGGAATTAAGATTCCTCTAGCCGAGACAAACAACTGATTTCCACCCCAACCAACACCAGCGAGTCGCGGCGAGATATTTTGGAGCGGTTGATTGGGTACGGCAGTACGGAACAGTCCAGCTTTAATCTGAGCGTCGTCTAAACCGCGATCGCGTAAATTTTGATAGTGGTCATGCGCTAGGGACAAATGCAACAGCAGCTTCCGATTTTCAGCGCTGCGCTCGTCAATCGGAAGTGATTCATTGAGTTTTGAAAGTTCTTTCTCTCGTTCGTGCTGGCGGCGGCGGTTGTATTCCTCAGCGACATCCTGCCAGCTCTTGCCGTTTGTACCGTCATCTGGTGCATAAACACCCCAGATTGCATCCTTGGTGGATTTAATACGCTTCCATCCGGCGACACCAGCATCATTGTCGATGTAGTTGTGGCACAAAACCAAAGTATTAATCTGGCGACAATCTCCGGAGGTGTCGCCACAAATGGAGCAAGGGCTGGTACGCTTGGTAGGGGCAAACTTAGTCATTCCCCCCTCCAGCCGCGCGTAAGAAACAATCGCAATTAATGCAGCGCACGCTGGCTCGGAGAGTTGGCGCGATCGCTGGAATGATTGCGGATTCCCGGCACCCGCACAGCCAGCACGGAGGATTGAAAAGTGGAAGGTTTAACGATGTAGACTTAGCCTTTTTCGTCGTCGCCTGTAGGGTAGTCATAGCTCCACCCCCCGACACATTAGGTTTTGTGTCAGCGCAAGAGCGAAAAGGGCGTGTTCTCCACACAGTCCCTTTGCCTCAAGATATTTAAGTGCGTCTGTAAGTTCGTGTTTTCGGATGAACTCAGGTAGCGGCGATCGCTCGGTTGTTGCGTGAGGCGATCGGCGTTCACCCGAATCTACTGCAACTTGATCGGGATTATGTAATAATAATTCTAGGGAATCTCCGGTAAGTTTATCGGGATTATGAGATAACTTATCGGGATTATGAGATAATAATGATGCAAGAGAATAACTTTGCTCAAAAAAACTGTCAAGCATAGAATAGATAAGTGTCCCATCTATCCGCTGTCAACGGGAGTGGGAACCTGTAGTCCACTGCAATCGGTTCTGGGTCGGCAAACTTTGAAACCGTTGCGTGGGTGAATAAAAGAACTGAACGCCAGTAGTTTAAACTACTGGCGTTCTGATTTCGTAGCGAAGTGAACCCAGTTCATCCAGGTATTTATCGAGGGCTGTACGAGTAATTTCTGCCTTAGCAACGCCCAATTTGTTAGCGGTTGCCTGCAACCGATCGAATTGAGCAGCACCTAGTCTTTGTGTAAATCGAATTGGTCGTCTTTGTACCATCTGGATTCTCCAGGGCGGACAAACTTATTCTAATACATAAATACATTGGCGATCGCCTACCGCCTCGTTTCTGGCGATTTTCTCAGGAATATATTTAACTATGTTTAGTTATAACCGTGAATTGGTAATAGGCGATTGTCATGTTTGACTCCTTTGATTTGTATTACATTTTGCATCTGCTACAATAAATGCTTTTTTTTAGAACTAGGCGATAGGCGATCGCTTTTTTTGACCTGTTATTAGTGATCGCCACTCCCTAACAAACGCGATCGCCAATAATAAGTGTGATCGCATTTGTTCTTAGTGATGCTTTAGCTTGGTAAGAATTTCATCAAGAGGTGATCGCTTGGTGAGTTGGCTGCGATCACGCATCAATTTTCACTGCGATCGCTCCTCATTCTGCCACTGCTGCTTCTTTCGGCTCCTTTGGTTTTTTCTCAAAAACTTGGATGGCTGGCTCGTTCAACACAAAGCCTTGCCCTGTAGCTTCGCCCATCTTCCCAGCGATCGCAGCAACCCACATCGGGTAATCGGTTTGTGCCTGTTCTAACTTCTTAAAAACTTTGGGCTTTACAGTTACGCTGACAATTTGCCCGTCGCAGTCAATCTCGAAAGACTTCCAACCATTCTCAACAGTCTTCACGTCGGATGGAAACTCCGAAATCTTTATGGTTAATTCAAGCTTTCCCTGAGTTGCCATAAACAGTGATAACTCCTATATAAATGTGATGCGTATACTTTAGCTGCCAGTCCTTTGAGGCGCGATCGCCTTCCATCATTTCTCCTAGCTTGACTTGCGTTTGCTTTTAGCCTTCTCAGCAGCAACCCTTTCCCCCTCGTCACTACCAATGGACGAAGGAGCTTTCTTTTTCTTTGATTCTCTAAGCTCAATCGCATCGGCAATTAACCTGCCGACGATATAGCTTAGAGACCGATCTTCCTCTTTCGCCCATACCTCAAGCTTTTCCTTCGCCTCTTGAGGTATGTAGACGCTAACCAGCGCTTTGTCTGTCGGCATTGATATCTGCTGTTCTACAAAAAACATTTCTTCCATTATGGGTTCTTTGAATTACTTAACTAAAAACTCAGGTAATGTAATTTTCATTTCATTACTTTGTTGCTAATATAGCAGACATAGACGCAACACGGCACTAGAAGCACCTGGAACGGTTGCAACTGGCGATCGCCCTTGCGCCTGAATATGAGTGCTTCATGCTCAACACACCAAATTTTCGGCTCATTACACAAGGAATCAAAACAATGGTTGCCCCTAACTTTTCGCAGTTAACCAGATTCTACGGAATGGCAGTGAAGTAAAAATGTCAACACAAACCCGTATAGTTTTGTCAGCAGAAGTCAAGCCAATCGTTGACGAAATAAAACAAGTTACCAGTGCAAGTTCCACCAGTGAAGTTGTTAGCCTCATGCTGACCCGCTACGGAAAACATTTCATTACGTGGTGGCTGTCTAACCCACATCAGAACGAGCTAGCTGCTGCTCCACTCTTAGAGGATGTTTGAAAAGTGGTGAGGGGTTAAATATTATGCCAACCGCCTGACCATGATACGGATCATTGCCAGATAAATAAAAGTCTCCGATGTTTCTGGCAATAACTCATAA
>NZ_JACJOY010000050.1:0-186173 GCF_014695815.1 Trichocoleus sp. FACHB-6 | reverse complement strand
AAGGATTTCCCACTCTTCGTCTGTTAGGCTGCTAGAGTACGGCATGACTGCTGGATACGGCTTTTGCGGTAACTGTACTTCAAGATAGTAAAAGATGTCAAATGGGTTCTATAGAAGTTGTGAGTTAAGTAAAGCGCGATCGCATATTTAAAGCTTTCCTGCGGTTGCTTAAACTGGATATAACCCGGAAAGCGAGGTAATTGCAGATGATTGCAAATCCAAGTTATAGCCACATCTCCCCAGAGGAATATCTAGAAGCAGAAGAAGTTAGTCCTATCAAGCATGAATACAGAAATGGACAAGTTTATGCAATGGCAGGCGCAAGTAATATCCATGTAATTATTGCCGGAAACTTGTTTGCGATGCTCAGAAATCATGTGCGCGGGAGGGGATGCCAAACTTACATAGCAGACACCAAGGCTCATATTGAGTCAATTGATACTTATTACTATCCTGATGTGATGGTAAGTTGCGATCGCCGGGATAGGGAATTTAATAACTTTTTGCGTTATCCTTGCTTAATTGTAGAAGTGCTATCTTCCACAACAGAAGCATTTGACCGAGGCGATAAATTTAGTGATTACCGACAGATGGAGTCGCTTCAGGAATATGTGCTGATTAGTCAAACTCGGATGCGGGTGGAATGCTTTCGCCGCAATGCAGAGGGTTTGTGGGTGCTTTATCCTTATGACGAAGACGCAGAGGTTCATTTGGCAAGTGTAGATTTTCGGTGCGCGATCGCAGATATATACGAAGATGTAACTTTCCCCTCCTCGCAGCCAGAGGCTTCAAAATAGAAATATACTGCTAATCCTAAAAAAGAAAGCGATCGCAATGACTTACAACGTAATCTATGACGGCAATTGCAATCTCTGCGTTACTCTGGTGCAATTTCTGGAAAACTTAGACAAGGGACAGTTGTTTCAATACATCCCCATGCAAGACAAAGAGGCTTTGAGTCACTTTGGAATTACACCCCAAGACTGCGAAATGGGGATGATTTTGATTGATGGTGACCAAAGTGAGAGACGATGGCAGGGTAGCGATGCAGCTGAAGAGATTGGGCGTTTGTTACCGATGGGTAGCGCGTTCGTGGATGCTTATCGCGCTTTACCTGGGGTGAAATGGATGGGTGATCGCACTTACGAACAAATGCGCGACAACCGTTACACTATCTTTGGTAAGCGTGCTTCTACCTATCACTCTTCTTATCCGGCTGCTTGTACGGGTAGTTGCTCTTAATCTGTCTCGCCGCCGTTGAACAATTCAAATATCTGTCGGCAAAAGTGTTTTAGCTTTTCTCCCACCTCAGCTGCTGGCTGGGTTTCCCCGACAAACTGCCACTCCTCAACGGTGGAAAGTCGCCACTGTTTGCCTTTATGGTCAAATCCCGCCGCTTCTACGCCGATGACCCGGCGATCTCCGGTTAGGGGATCTTCGTAAAAACGAATCTGCACTAGAATGCTGCGACTTTGAAATAATCGACTTCTGCCTGGAAAATGAAAGCCGATATCAATGGAATCCGGATCTACTAATTCTCTAGTATCCGGGTCATTTGCCCACGGTTTTAAGTCTGCCTTAGCATCAGGAAACTCAGACTTATACAGATTGACAACAGCAGCAATCTTACTAGCGACTTGTATATTTGTGGCTTGTTCAGCTGCGTTCACTTAGTTCTCTGTGTTGTTTTGGGGTTGTAATATATCAGGATGTTCCGGAAGCAACCATTGCTGCATCCTTCTTTAAGTTTAATTATTAAATAGATGCAAAATGGTAACTCGTTATACTATGTGATTGCATCTTTTGAATGTATACTTAGATAATGGAAATATGTGCATTTTTTTCAAAAACGGATATATTTCGATTATAAGGAAATAGGTTATAAATGAATCTTATCACGATCCTAAACAAAGAAGAAAAAAATCCCATCTTTTTTGAGAATATCTCAACTTTATAATTTTAAATAAAATCCTTGCATCGATTCGACTTGCCTGTAGATAGCGTTGGGCGCTAAGCTCTTTCCAACCGGAAAATGTGCAGGCAAAGATAGTGTTAACGAACGAGCAATTAATTAAAGTAGGTTCGCTGGAGTGGTTTTATCGGGAAGAGAATCCGCTTGGGAGGACGGATAGACTGCCAGTGGTGCTGCTGCACGGGTTGCCGTCGCAGAGTTACAGTTGGAGTGGGGTAATGCCCGCTTTAGCAGAGAAAGGATATAGAGCGATCGCGCCCGACTGGATTGGTTTTGGCTTCTCGGCAAAACCCGACAAGCGAGACTTTGCCTATACACCCGATGCTTTTATTAACGCCCTAGAAGAATTTATCAAAAATCTGGAAATTGAGCAATTTTCCCTGGTAGTCCAGGGATTTTTGGGTTCTGTCGGTCTACAGTATGCCTTGCGTCATCCAGAGCAAATCGAACGCTTGGCAATCCTCAACGCGCCAGTATCAACCACCGCCAAGTTACCTTGGAAAATCCAACAACTAGGTTTGCCTTTGGTCGGTGATATGATGACGCAAGATCCCCTCTTAGTGGACAGAACCCTAGAAGGTGGCAGTGGTTACAGAATAGAAGACAAAGATTTAGACATTTACCGCCGTCCCTTCCTCAAAAGTTCCGATGCGGGGCGGAGTCTTCTTTACACCGTGCGGAATCTCCAGCTAAAGGAGTCAATGGCAGAAATTGAATCCGGCTTTGGTAGCTGGACGCAGCCTACTCTGATAGCCTGGGGAACCGCAGATCCTTGGCTACCCTTGAGCCAAGCACAAAGCTTCGCCAGTTCCATTCAGGATGCCAAACTGACGAAAATGGAAGAAGTGGGGCATTATCCGCAAGAGCATTGGTCAGTAAAGGTAAGTGATGCACTTTTAAGCTTTCTTCGCCGCTAATATTTTTAAGGACGCTTAATTGAGAGGTTGATTGCAAAAAGAATGCTAAAAGTACGTTTTCGGTCTATTTTGGCTTTGATGCTGGCACTGGTAGCCACATTCACGATCAGTTGCAGTAGTGTAACTGCCGCAACAAAAACGGCTCCCAAGTACACTCCTGCTCAGATCGAGCAGATTCAGCAGTATGTTCCAGCGCTTGAGGAATTTCGCGATCGCATGAGTGAACTGCAAACCATGATCCAACAACGGCGATGGGTAGATGTAGGTACGTTCATTCACGGGCCCCTGGGAGAATTGCGGCGAAGCATGAACCGTGTGGCGGCGAACCTGTCCCCCCAGGACAAAGAGGCGGCGCGGGAAGCAGCAAAAGATATCTATAGCGATCTCGTAAGGATTGACCAAGCTGCTAAAGAGGCGAATTATCAGAAAGCTGTGAGTAACTTCCGATCTGTATTGCAGGAGTTCGATGGCTTCTTGAATTTAATTCCCAAAGCCTAAAAAAAAGGCAAAAGGCGATCCCCTGCCCCCCTTAAAAAGGGGGAGGTAAAAGCTAAAATAAAGAATTCTTATTTTTTGCCTTTTGCCTTTTGCCTTAATTGAAATGAGTCATGTAGTCATAATCGGGTGCGGTGTTGTTGGGGCTGCGATCGCTTATGAACTGAGTCAAATTTCAGGGCTAAGCGTGACAGTTTTAGATAAACAACAACCCGCCCAAGCCTCCACAGGAGCGGCACTGGGCGTTTTAATGGGCGTTATCAGCCGCAAACTTAAAGGCAATGCCTGGAAAATGCGGCAAAGTAGCATCCAGCGCTATGAAACTCTAATTCCAGAGTTAGAGGCACTTACAGGACGGCAGATTCCCTTTAATAAACAGGGAATTATCATGCTTTGTTTTGAAGGAGAAGATTTAGCTAATTGGGAAAAATTGGTAGAAATTCGCTCTTCTCAAGGCTGGAATCTGGAAATTTGGGATGCTGCCAAACTACAGTCAAACTGTCCTCAACTGAGTAAAGATAAAATTCTCGGTGCTATCTATTCACCCCAAGATCGACAACTCGATCCAACTGCTTTAACTTTAGCTTTGGTTGACGGTGCAGAACGTAACGGTGTTAACTTCAAATTTGGTGTCACTGTTTTGGAGAATGAATTAACAAGGAATGGTGTTTGCCAGCAGATTCAAACAACATCTGGAAAGTTAGATTGTGATTGGCTAATTATCGCCGCTGGTTTAGGTTCAACTCCCCTCACGGCATCTTTAAAAGAGCCTATTGATATTAAACCAGTGTTGGGACAAGCGTTGCATCTGCGGCTGGCGCAGCCTTTGGGTAATCCAGACTTTCAGCCCGTAATTACTGGCGATGATGTTCATATAGTGCCATGCGGCCCAGGAGAATATTGGGTAGGTGCTACTGTTGAATTTCCCCCAGATGCGGGTGATGTCGTGGCTTCTGGTGCAATGCTGGAGAAGGTTTTAGAGGATGCGTTAGTATTTTGCCCGCCTTTATCCGCAGCCACCATCATCAGAACTTGGTCAGGCTTGCGCCCTCGCCCCGAAGGTCGCCCCGCACCCATCATCGGTCATCTCCCCGGTTACAGCAACGTCCTTCTCGCCACCGGACACTATCGCAACGGTGTCTTACTCGCACCCGCAACCGCAATAGCAATTCGCGAATTAATCTTGTTTAATAGCTAAACTAAAAAGCCACTTATGTAGTAATTTGTAAGTTGGGTTTCACTATCGTTAAACCCAACAACTCACGCTTGTTTACACCAATGTTGGATGAGGTTCCACCAAGCAAACCTACGATTTGTTATATATTATGAAATGTAAATAAGATAGAAAAACCTTTTATCGCTAGCTACAAATATGACAGACAAACTCCTTGGTAAACCCCGTCCCTTGTGGCAAGTGATACTCTTCTCAGTCGCCACCCTGATGTTGTACTACGGCTGGTACAAATGGATTATTCAAGAAGAGTTGCGCCGCTACAACGGGTTTGGGTGGTCGGGAACGCTGTCTTTAGCGCCTTTTGTCTTGGGGGTAGCAATTCCGCAGCTTTTATGGATATTCGATCCTGATGTTCCGGGGTGGTTTGGTTGGTTTTCCTTAGTCGGTATTGCCTGGATTTACATTGTGCAATTCAAGCTTTATAGAACTGTAAACGAACTTTATCGCCAAGCTGGAATGAAAGAACCGCTTGTAGTTTGGTGGATTTTTATACCAGGTTTTAATTTAATTGTCGGCTTGAGACAAATTCATTTCTTAAGCGAGTATTGGGCAATAAAACAGGGGATAGATGTTAAAGATCCGCTTGCTGAAAATATTCCACTTCTTTCAGCGAATGCTTAACAGATGAAGCTTTAATAGTTGTCCAATAATACAGTCCTAACCCCTACCCCTTCCCAGAATCGGGAAGGAGAAAAGCCCCTCGCCTTGTAGGAGAGGGGTTGGGGAGAGGTTAATAATCCTATCTATTGGATCAAACTTAACCGGGAATATAGGGACGTTCGCCATCTTGAAAGCGTCGCCAAGATGTTTTTAAAGCGCTAGGAGCAGGATAATTAGTGTCATAAACGACAATTACATTTGTGAGGTTCCGTCCAGCCGGAAGTAAAATTTTACCGTTATGGGCTAAAGCTTCTGAAGCACCGCCATCCAAATTCATTGCTTCAACACAGCCAATTGATTTCATGATTTCGGCTTCTTGTTGCAATGTTAAACTAGCCAGAAAGCTGATTAAAAATAGTTGTTTTCTATTGGCTGGAAAACCAATGGCGGTGCGATAGCCTTTATTTAAAACATTGGGGTCAGAGAACCCTTCTGATAATGGGGAAAGCCAGATTTTTCCATCCCTGATTAGTCTTGGCCCACAAGTAAGAGAAAACCAGTGTTGATCCCAATTTGGTTTACCTTGCGATCGCGCTGTAATCATTTCTAGTTGATTACCCGCTTTAATCCCCAAAGTAGTCCCATAATTTTCCCAACGGCTGTATTTCAGAAACTTGCCGCCAGCTACCATGTTACCCATAACCACCTTTTTTTCATTTTTACTAAAAAAGGTGCCGTTAGCAACCACTGCGGCCTTCTGACGCGCCACCAGCTTTGCAAAAGGTTCATCGCCAGCGGTCGCAGTTTGAGTGTTAGCATAAGTAGCATTATTAGCTAACCCAATGGTCAGAAAAATTTCTGGGTCGCTGAGGTCAATTGTGGTTTGATAAAAAGACACTCCGGCGACAGTTTTCTTAGTAACTTTTACAGGTTTTCCTTTTAAATTCGGGGTAGGAGTTGGTTTAGGTGTAGAAGTAGGTTTTGGTGTAGGCGTACTACTGGGTAAAGGCGCTGATGTGGCAATAGCTTGGGGTATAGGCTGTTGAGTTACGTCTTGTTGAGACTTTTCCCAGAGAGCGATCGCTTTCTCCCATAATTGACCAACAAAATTGATAAATTTGCTGCGATTTTGAGCAATTGGAAAGAATTCGGTTAAGACTTTAGCTAGTGCTAGACCTATTAAAAATAGGAAAGTGCGCCGCAACATTTTACGGCAGCCATTTGGTTGTTTACGCTCTCGCATACTCAGCTAGTTATGTCTATCTATTGATATCAAAAGATACATTTAGGTAAGTAGGGTGAGCAATAAACACCCTACCGCTATCCTTATAGAATCAGCAATAGCTCAAGCTATTCCGGAGGCGATTGTAAAGTTAATAATGTATCAGGCAAAGCCATAAGAATTTGCTTTAATTCTGCTTCCTGAATGTGCTTAACTGCTTGTTTAACACTAAGCCACTCTCGCTTTCTTAACTTAGCTTCCGGCCAATCTTCCAGCACCGTTTCGACTTGTAACAAAAAGGTCTCAACTCGACAAGTACGCCCCCACTTTTGATAGTCGTAAGTACCCATTGTTGTAGGCAGTACCTGACCAATAACTCCAGCTTCTTCCCAGGCTTCCTTTGCTGCCGAATCTTGCGGTGACATCATAAACTCAATCATTCCTTTGGGAATCACCCAGCGTTTTCCTGTCGAAGAAGTGATTAACAAAACTTCGATTTTACCGTTTTTGATACGGTATGGAATTACCCCCGATTGCTCAATAACTCCATCTGCTTTTGAAATCATACGTCTAATTTTTTTTATTAATTTTTCCAGTGTATTGCTCCCTATATTTGTTAGTTATTCGCTAGTTAGTAAGGTGGGCAATGCCCACCCTACGTTATGTTAAATGTCAACCGCTATGTCCAGAGAACGCACTAAGAAAGCCCACTTGTCTGCAACTTCTTCAATAATTTTAGCTGTTGGCTTCCCAGCACCATGTCCCGCTTTAGTCTCAATTCTAATTAACACCGGATTTTTACCCGCGTGTACCTCTTGCAAAGCAGCAGCAAACTTGAAACTGTGGGCAGGCACCACACGATCGTCGTGATCGGCTGTTGTGATCATCGTAGCTGGATAGGACGTTTCGCTTTTTAGATTGTGCAGCGGCGAATAAGCATAAAGCGCCTTAAACTCATCTGGGTTTTCCGCAGAACCATACTCAGAACACCAAGCCCAGCCAATCGTAAACTTATGGAAGCGCAACATATCCATCACGCCGACAGCTGGCAATGCCGCACCAAATAAATCCGGGCGTTGTGTCAAACAAGCACCCACCAATAATCCCCCATTACTGCCGCCGCCGATAGCTAGTTTTGCAGGCTTTGTGTACTTATGGGAAATCAGCCACTCGGCTGCGGTGATAAAATCATCAAAAACATTTTGTTTATTTAGCTTCGTTCCTGCTTGATGCCATTCCTCACCATATTCACCGCCACCACGCAGATTGGGAATCGCATAAACTCCGCCCATTTCCAGCCAGATCAAACTCCCAACAGAAAAGCTTGGTGTTAGAGAGACATTGAAACCCCCGTAGCCATAAAGATATGTTGGGTTATTTCCATCCAGTTGCAACCCTTTTTTGTGGGTGATAAACATAGGCACTTGGGTGCCATCTTTGCTGCTGTAAAATACCTGGTTTGTCTCGTAATCGGCGGGATTGAAATCAACCTTTGGTTGGCGAAAAATTGTACTTTCTCCGCTTACCATGTCGTAGTGATAGATAGTTGCTGGTGTGGTAAAGCTGGTGAAACTGTAAAAGGTTTCCGTGTCGTAGCGCTTGCCACTAAAACCACCAGCAGAACCGATTCCTGGTAATTCGACTTCCCGGACAAATGCGCCATTTAGGTCGAAAATTTTAACTTGTGTGTGGGCATCTTTTAGATAATCAACCACAAATTGATTATTTAGCAGTCCGACACTTTCAAGGACTTCATCGGTCTGGGGGATAATTTCTTGCCATTGCGATCGCGCTGGGTTTTTGGTATCAATAGCAATAACGCGACCGCGTGGCGCATCCAGATCGGTGCGAAACCAGAACACATCACCATCATTGTCGATAAAGCTATAGTTAGCCTCAAACTCGTTAATAAGTTCTACTACCTCAGCGTTTGGGTTTGCCAAATCCTTGTAGAAAATCAAATTTTTCGGGTCAGTTCCTAACCAAACGCTGATAATTAGGTAACGTCCGTCCTCGGTTACGCCACCGCTGAATCCCCATTCCTTTTGATCCGGGCGATGATAGATTAGGATATCTTCTGACTGTGGTTTACCTAACTGGTGGTAGTAGAGTTTTTGGTAATAATTAACGTCTTCTAATTTTGTTACTTCGTTGGGTTCATCGTAGCGACTGTAGAAAAACCCTCGATTGTCTTTAGTCCAAGATGCGCCAGAGAATTTAATCCATTTGAGATGATCTGATATGTCTTCGCCTGTTTCAATGTCGCGTACTTTCCACTCTTGCCAGTCGGAACCAGAGGTAGATAAACCATAGGCC
Source organism: Trichocoleus sp. FACHB-6 (assembly GCF_014695815.1). Taxonomy (NCBI): domain Bacteria; kingdom Bacillati; phylum Cyanobacteriota; class Cyanophyceae; order Leptolyngbyales; family Trichocoleusaceae; genus Trichocoleus; species Trichocoleus sp. FACHB-6. The sequence goes on along the minus strand of NZ_JACJOY010000050.1, from coordinate 177,417 downwards.
ATCAGTTTAGCGTCTTCGCTAATGGAAACACCAGACAACGCGACTGTACCATCTTCTGAAAGCTTATTGGGATCGAGTAAAACTTTTGGTTCAGCGTCGAGAGAAATTAAAGTGTATAAAACGCTTTGATTTTGTAAGCCATCGTTTTTGAAATAGAAGTAGCGAAGTGCGCGATCGCCTTCTTTAAAAGGAATACTAAATTTCTCATAATCCCACAATTGGGTTAGCCGCTGCTTAATCTTTTCGCGGACTGTAATTTCATTTAAGTATTCAAAAGTGACTTGGTTTTGTGCTTCCACCCAAGCCTTTGTTTCGTCTGAGTCTGGATCTTCCAGCCATCGGTAAGGATCTTCTACTTTTGTACCGTGATAGTCATCAACTTGCTCGACTTTTTGGCTAGTTGGGTAGGCTAGGGGTTTATCTGGATATGACATAGGGTTAGACTTTAGGCAACACTGTCCAGTCTAGCGTCAGATTTACTCTATGTTCACGCGCCCTAGATTATTGGTTTCACAGCAGCCCTAATTCTGTCAAAATTTGCTTAGTTAGCTGGATTCGTTTTTTCATGAGTGCTTCTGTAGAAGTAGCTTCTAGGTTAGTAGCAAAGAAATAAACATTGTCTTCTCTTTCTAAATAACCAACAAACCAACCTAAAGCTTTTCCATTAACTACCCCACTTAAACCTGTTTTTCCACTAAATTTGTAAGAATTAGTTTTTTCTAAAACCAGAATATCTTTGACAATATCAGTTGTGCGCTTGGATACAGATAATTCTTCATTGTAGAACTTCTTTAAGAATTCCACTTCTTCATTTGGCGATATTTCCAAGGAACTGCCAAGCCAAAACTGGTCGATTGGCCCAGAAATATCTTCATTTCCATACTGAAATTGCTGGAGATATTTGTTATATCTTTCCTTGCCTACTTGTTTAGCAATCTCTTGATAGTACCAGACAACCGAGTATTTTATTCCTGAACGAAGGTTGGTATCCTGTTGCCACTCGGCAGGCCACCATGCCTCAGATGGATGCTTGTCACTAGCGTAAGGAGTTATAACATTTTCGTCTTTAACAACACCAGTTTCTAAGGCAATTAATGCGTTAGGAATCTTAAAGGTTGAGTGAGGGCTAAATCTTTGGCGACAGCGCGATTCATTGTATCGAATATACTTATTATTCTTGAGATCGTATAGAACAAAAGCACCCTCAGTATCTTTAAAAAGTGCATTTAAAACTGATTCGTTAGCATTACTTACGGGAATGGCGTTAGTTAGGGGAATATGATTTACTATAAATACGAATGATAGAGAAAGTATAAATAATACAAGTTTTGACAAGAGTTTGGGAGTTTTCATTTTTAAGAAATTGGCGATCTGTTTACTTCAATACAACCTCATAAGCTTATCAGGTGTACGGGTTAATTTTGTTGAGCCAAAATGCCATCATTTTTAACTGATGTCCAAAAGATGCGATTTTAACTGATGTCCAAAAGATGCGATCGCGTCCTTTTTCTCATAACCAATATAAAAATGCGAGCAATATGTAGAGACGTATACAACGTCTCTACATATTGCTCATACTTTGTTAAGCGTTGCTATTGATACTCAGCAACACCTCACCTTTAATCATTCGCTGCGCGGCATCGAGAAGCACCTCTTCCAAATAAGGCTTGGTAAAGTAACCCTTAGCTCCGAATTGAGCTGCCATTTGCTGGTGCTTGCTAGCGCCGCGAGAGGTTAGCATTGCCACTGGCAGATGGCTGAGTGTGGGGTCTTTCTGAATCCGCGAGAGCAACTCCAGACCGTCCATGCGGGGCATTTCAATGTCACAGAAGACAATCTCGCAAGGTAGACCTGAGCGGAGCTTATCCCAGGCTTCCTGACCGTCACGGGCTTGTTCCACGCGGTATCCTGCCTTGTTGAAGGTCATAGAGAGCAGTTCCCGCACCGTAATCGAGTCATCCACAATCAAGACCATCGGATCGGTCTTAACCTCTGGAACTTCCACAGGAGCAGGAACACCACTCTTATCCCACAGAGACACGCCACGGTCTTTTCCGATTCGTCCCGTTGCTAAGTCAATCAGCTCTAGAACGTCGGCAATAGGCATAATCCGACCATCCCCCAGGACAGTAGCACCAGCAACGCCAAGGGGCTTGGGTACGGGGCCTTCCAGTTGCTTAATTACAATTTCCTGCTCGCCTAACACCTGATCCACCTGAACGGCGATGTAGTTGCCAGAACTGCGTAGTACTACAACCGAAATCATATCGTCGTCACGTTTGCCGCCGTAAACGTTGCCTCGACTGAGGTGACGATTGTATGTCAGCAATTCACTAAGGGGTTGGAAGGGCATTAGTGAGTCGCGCCAGTAGATACAGGTCTGACCTTCAGCGTTAGTTTGGATGCGTTCTTGAGGCACATCCAGCATATCTTCCACCCCATCCATTGGAAAGGCAATGCGCGTTCTGTCGATCAGGCAGCAGAGGGCTTTACAGATACTTAAGGTGAGGGGTAGCCGGACGGTAAAGGTGGTTCCCTTGCCCAGCGTGGAATCTGTGTTAATGACACCGCGAATTTCGGTCAAGTTTTCCCGAACTACGTTCATCCCAATACCACGACCTGCGAATTCGTCTTCTTTGTCTTTGGTAGTAAAACCGGGGTGGAACAGCAGATCGTACACATCCAAGCGGGTCATGGTTGTGGCTTGATCTGGCGTAATCAAACCCTTTTCAATCGCTTTGCTTTTCACCCTTTCGGCATCAACACCTGCTCCATCATCGGATACAGAAATCACGGTTTGGTTGCCTTGGTGGAAAGCGCGGATGGTAATCCGACCTACTGGCGGTTTACCAGCAGCTTTACGCACTTCTGGGGTTTCAATGCCGTGGGTAATGGCATTGTTAATCAGGTGCGTCATCGGGTCGGAGAGGTGTTCTAGAATCACTTTGTCGAGCAAGGTTTCCCGACCTTCGATGTGCAGTTCTGCTTGCTTGCCACAACGGATAGAAATGTCGCGCACGGCACGGGGTAAGCGATCGGCTGTATTGGCAAAAGGCACCATTCGACTTCGCGTCAGCCCTTCTTGCAGCTGAGACGTTATCTGCCGGAGCATTCGAGCCACCTGATCGGTTTCATCGACCAGGAATTCGATGTCAGCGGCCGACTCTCGGACTCGGACAATCAGCTCAATTATTTCCTGAGATAAGGTGTGGAAAGGCGTAAACAAATCGAGTTCTAGCTCACCCAAACCAAATCGGCTATTTGCGGGAGTATTATCTTGGGATTGGGAATCGCGATCGCCGCGTGGGTTGAACCGATTACCCTGACGGCTGGCGAGGAGGGAGCTTTCCAGAAGCGATCGCTCATACCGATCCTGCATTCTCGCACCCACATCGCTGAGTTGCTGTACCTGGTGCAGTAAGTTATCCAAGAATTGCCGCAGGCGTTCTTGATCCTGCTCCAAGGTGTTGCGGTTCACGACCAATTCCCCAACGAGGTTGCTGAGGTTATCCAGATGTTTTACTGGTACCCGCATTGTTTGCTCAAACACCTTGATTTGGCGGGTACGATTCACTGGGCGAACTGGACTAGAGCTGGTTTTCGCACTCCTTGGTACGCCCATTGTCTCCTCAGCTTGCCCCAGTAGTATCTCCAAATCCCCAAATTCATCATCAATGGTGTTGCTTGCGGGTGCAGCGCTCTTGGATACCTGCTTCGCTTTGGGAGTAATGGCCTGCGGTTCATCTCCTAGTAAGGCTTCCAGGTCAGCAAACTCATCGAGCATATCTGCTGATGCCGTCTCCTGTTCACCCAGCAAGGTATCTAACTCGTCAAACTCATTGTTTAGTACCAGGTCAGGGGTTATTTGATCCCCGATTGCATCCTCACCCAGTAATGCCTCTAACTCGTCAAACTCATCTGCTCCCAAAAATTGGGCGGTTGATACCTTGTCTTCTTCAAAAGACAGAGCGTTAAAATCAGCGGTGCTTAGTCCTTGAGTCGTTTCAGAAGTCTCACCCTCATGTTCTTCTTCTGCTGTCAAGCCCCAAAGTGCTTCAATCTGATTCAGCTGATTTGTAGCGATCGCTAAATCTTGTGAAGGCATCTGGGCAGTAAACAGATCCTCCTCAAAATCTAGCATATCTCCGATTTCGGCTGGCTCAACACCTAACAAATCCGTTTGCCTCAAGTCCGCATCTTCAGGCACCGCTGCTGACAGCATATCCCAGTCTGCATCCAGTTCACTGCTCAACAAATTGTCTGCATCCAAATCCAGCGCCTCATTAGTTGCAGACACATCCTCACCGAACATATCTTCCAGATTTTCGGTGGGTGACATTGCTGCTGGTGAGATATCCCACTCGGCGTTCATGTCGTCGCTGGCAAACAAATCTTCAGTAGTTCCAGACAAATCCTCACCGAACATATCGTCCAGATTTTCGAGTTCCAGCGATTGAGTAGTTGTAGACAAATCCTCATCGAACATATCGCCCAGATTTTCGGCGGGTGTGGCTGACAAATCCTCACCGAACATATCGTCCATTTCGGCGGCTGCTGGCATTGAAGACATATCCCACTCAGCGTTCATGTCGTCGCTGGCAAACAAACCTGACTCTGATAGTTCCAGCCCCTCAGTAGTTCCAGATAAATCCTCACCGAACATATCGTCCATTTCGGCTGGTGTGGCTGACAAATCCTCACCGAACATATTGTCCATTTCGGCGGCTGCTGGCATTGAAGACATATCCCACTCAGCGTTCATGTCGTCGCTGGCAAACAAACCTGACTCTGATAGTTCCAGCGCCTCAGTAGTTGCAGACAAATCCTCACCGAACATATTGTCCATTTCGGCTGGTGTGGCTGACAAATCCTCACCGAACATATTGTCCATTTCGGCGGCTGCTGGCATTGAAGACATATCCCACTCAGCGTTCATGTCCATGTCGTCGCTGGCAAACAAACCTGACTCTGATAGTTCCAGCGCCTCAGTAGTTCCAGACAAATCCTCACCGAACATATCGTCCATTTCGGCTGGTGTGGCTGACAAATCCTCACCGAACATATTGTCGAGATTTTCGAGTTCCAGCGCTTGAGTAGTTCCCGATAAATCCTCACCGAACATATTGTCCATTTCGGCTGGTGTGGCTGACAAATCCTCACCAAACATATCGTCCATTTCGGCGGCTGCTGGCATTGAAGACATATCCCACTCAGCGTTCATGTCCATGTCGTCGCTGGCAAACAAACCTGACTCTGATAGTTCCAGGGACTCAGTAGTTCCAGACAAATCCTCACCGAACATATTGTCCATTTCGGCTGGTGTGGCTGACAAATCCTCACCGAACATATCGTCCAGATTTTCGAGTTCCAGCGCTTGAGTAGTTGCAGACAAACTCTCACCGAACATATCGTCCATTTCGGCTTCGGCTGCTGGTGTGGCTGACAAATCCTCACCGAACATATTGTCCAGATTTTCGAGTTCCAGCGCTTGAGTAGTTGCAGACAAATCCTCACCAAACATATTGTCCATTTCGGTGGGTGTGGCTGACAAATCCTCACCGAACATATTGTCCATTTCGGTAGGTGTGGCTGACAAATCCTCACCGAAAATATTGTCCATTTCGGCTTCGACTGGTGCCATTGAAGACATATCCCACTCAGGGTTCATGTCGTCGCTGGCAAACAAACCTGACTCTGATAGTTCCAGCGCCTCAGTAGTTCCAGACAAATCCTCACCGAACATATTGTCCATTTCGGCTGGTGTGGCTGACAAATCCTCACCGAACATATCGTCCATTTCGGCTTCGGCTGCTGGCATTGAAGACATATGCCACTCAGCGTTCATGTCGTCGCTGGCAAACAAACCTGACTCTGATAGTTCCAGCGCCTCAGTAGTTCCAGATAAATCCTCACCGAACATATCGTCCATATTTTCGGCTGGTATTGCAGACAAATCCTCACCGAACATATTGTCCATTTCGGCTGGTGTGGCTGACAAATCCTCACCGAACATATCGTCCATTTCGGCTTCGGCTGTTGGCATTGAAGACATATCCCAGTCAGCGTTCATGTCGTCGCTGGCAAATAAATCCTCATCTGATAGTTCCAGCGCCTCAGTAGTTGCAGACAAATCCTCACCGAACATCGACTCGATGTTTTCGGCTTCTATTGGTGGCACCGTTGCTGAGGGAATTTCCCAGTCTGGGTCAGTTTCACTAGATAACAGGTTTTGTTCATTCCAATCCAAAGCATCTGTACTTAAAGATTGTTCGGTATCAAACACAACTAGGCTATTTTCTGCATCATCAAAAACTGATGATTCTAAAGACGTGTCGCCTGTATTAAATAAGTTATCGGAGGATGAAAGGGTTCCCGACTCACTTATACTTGTGTCGAGCAGATCAGTAAAATTGCCCTGTTGGTTAGTATCAAAAGCATCCACATCTGTATTTGCTTCGGATAGGTTAAAGCCCGTTAAGTCTAGGCTGCTATCCCAGTCAGAAGTTTCCGTTGCTTCTGGTTCTTCACTAAAGAAGTTATCCAGTGCTGTATGGGGGGTTTCTTCTTGGAGTTCTGTGAAGTCTAAGTTCAGCGGTTCGTCTAGATATTCGTTAACATTTTCCTCTGGTGTCGCGCTTTCTGCTGCACTATCCCAATCCATGTTGAAGGGACTGGGGTGAGGACTGTCTAAATCAAGCAATTCCAGTGCATCTGTTGTGGCTGCTGTTTCTGAGGTTTCAGAGAGTGCAAATGGATCGCCTGCTGCCCATTCACTGGGTATTTCCAGATTATCTAAAGCTGATAATGGATCTTCAAGCTGAGTTTGATTAAATTCCTGGCTGTTTGGATCTTCGTCTGCTGAGGTTGATTCTGATAGGACTGGGTTGTCGATTGTATCCCACGCCAAGTCTGCTGCTGACCTGTTTTCTGTGTCTGCTGGATTGGTGTCTTCAGTATTGGACGTGAAGGGCCAGTTAAAGTCAAGGTTCACATCATTTACAGAATTGGTTTCGGTAGAAGCGATCGCATCCTCATCTGGCATAGCTTCGCCTACCCCATCCAAACCAAACGCTTCTAATTCCTCTGCGGTACTTCGATTTTCCTCAAGCCAAAGGTCGCCGTTTTCGTCTAGCACCAGTTCTTGTAAAGCATTCTGACTCTCTGGTGTAGCAACTGGCGTTTCAAACAAATTCAAACTGCTAAAATCTGGTTCTTCTTCCCAACCAGCATCTGTCGTCCAACTTTCGTCATCTGCCATCATACCGCCGTCCAAATTGTCGCTCAAAGCGGCATCCGCATTTAGCTCATCGGCGAACATCGAATCTGACCAATCTTCAGGAGAACTGGTCAAAGATGGCTCTGTTTCTGAAACACCATCAAGTATTTGCAAATCTTCACTCGACCAGTCCGCAGTCCAGTCATCTGCGGCTTCTGTGGTAGACATCGCTGGTTGAGTGTCCCAATCTTCTAGAACTTCGTCGTCGGAAATTTCTGCTGTCAATTCAAAGTCGAACGATTCCAGAGAACCAGGTGCTGCATCAAAAATCGATTCATTTTCGTCGGTATCTGTACCCACAGCATTCCCATCCTCGCCGAATGATTCTTCCAAGGTTGTCGCTGCTACAGCCATTTCCACATTGTCAGCAGCAAGAATGACAACCAAATCTTCATCACTCAGTTCGGTTGCTCCTGTGGCTGTTGTTGCGATTTCTTGTGAATCTGATTCTTCCTCGTCTATGAAATTATCGTCCCAGAGACTACTTAAATCTTCTGATGTCGTATCGAGTGAACTATCGCCCTCAAATAGCATATCGGCAAAGCCATCATCAACCGATTGGAGAGAAGGTTGCTCATCTACTGTTGCTTCGTCTACAAAGTCTTCGCCAAATAAATTGGTTAATTCGTCTCCCGCTGTGGCTGTGGGTGAGGGTTTTGCTACTCCACTTAATGAATCGCCCAAAAGATCGGAAAAATCATCGAAAGAATCGCCTTCTTCGTCAAAATCGCTTTCCCCATGACGCTCATTTACCAGGTCATGACCAACATCGCTGAGGACTTCTTCTTCTTGCCAGGTTTCATCTAGTTCCGGACTTTCGCCTTCAAAGAGGTCTGCGAGGCTGTTGAGTTCTGCCATTCCCACTTCTGGCCCACTGGGATCGGCGCGGTGGGTGGCTGATTCTTTACTCCGACCTTTGTTATTAGCTGGCTCAAAGAACATATTATCTACGTCTGGCGAAAGGGCTTGTTCCTGCCAAGAAGTAGCGCCAGAGGACACGGAGGCAACGATTTCTTCTTGGATTGGTGTATCGGCGTAGCGATCGCCATCAATGGCGATTGCGTGATGATTGTGGAGATTTCCCGCCTCTACTGCCAATACGGTGCGATCGCTTGTCTGGTGTGCTGGCTCAAAAGTAGCGATCGCTCCCTGGAGATAGTTTTCTGCTTCGTGAGTTTCACCAGTCGCGACTACAGCAGTTAATGGTATCAGTGCTTTTAGCTGGGAACTTGGCTCTATTGATGTTTCCCGACCTGCCAACACCAGTTCTTGAGCTTGTTTTATCTCTTTAATAACGACGCTGGCGAGAGTGCGATAGGAATTTTCTGGATTAGCGATCGCGCTTCCAGCTGTCCGAATCAACTGCGACCATTTTGGTAACTCAAATTGCTCGCCCAAAAGCTCTAAACTGCCGCAGATTTCCTGAAGTTTTTCCCTACACCTGGCAGAGTCCGGTTGCTTAAATAACTGCAACATCTCCCGCAGCTGGCTCAGCACATCGCTTGTAAATACGCTTTTTTGAGCCTGCCCATCTCGAACGCTGCTCCCAGCGTACTGTGCAGACATTACCATTGGTGCCTCAGCCTTAGTGCCGTTAGCCGCCTCTAAAGCCATGCCGCCAGCCCCCCCTACCAGCAACGCCATGTGCTGGTTTAGTTCCTCAAATACAGGCTCCACCCCTGACATGATGCTGTTGGCAATATCTTCCGTCAGACCGAACGGGCCGCTTAGTTGCTCTATCAGTTCCTTGAGAGTATCAGAAACTCGCAAAAACAGGGACTCCAGCTTTTGGTCAATCTTCACCGGACACTCTTTGAGAATTTTAAAAGAGTCTTCTAAGCGGTGGGAGGCTTTCTGAATGCTATTGAGTCCTAGCATTGCCGCCCCTCCTTTAACCGAATGGGCGGCGCGGAATACTTCATTTACCATTTCCGGGTCTTCAATCGTGCTTTGCAGATTCATCAAACCCTGTTCAATGGTGTTGAGGTGGTCTTTCGCCTCCTCAATAAAGTAGCCCATGATTCGCTGTTGTTGTTCCGGCTGCATAGCAGTGTCCCTATCAGTGCTGAGTGCTAAGTGCTGAGTGCGTAGCACAGGTGTCTCGCCTGTGTGTCCCTGATGATTGCTGAGTGCTGTCTGTTGAGTAGATTGCTTTTAATGTACCCAATCTACTCAAAATCGACATCACCAGTCATTAGCCATTAGCCGTTAGTCAGTCTTCAGGCAAGATTTTTCAACTTCTTGAAACGAAGTCATGTTTTAACAACTTTCCCACCTTCCAACCTGACAACGCCAACTGACCCTTATTTTCCCTCGGTAGCTTCGATGCGGAAGCGTTCCACGGAAGTCAGCAAATCTCGCGCCACGCCGACCAGATTTTGCAGCGCATTTGACACCCTCTGAGCTTCCTGTGAAGTTTCTTGCGCGGTCAGTTCCACCGACTGCATCACCTGAGCCACAGCAGAAGAAGTTTCTGTCTGTTCCACAGTGTCAGCGGTAATCGAACGCACTAGCGCATCAATGCGATTTGACACCTGAATGATGTCTTCTAAACTGCGCTTTGCCTGTTCTGCCCGTTTAGTTCCCTCAATTACCTGCTGGGTGCCTTCTTCCATTGCCGTCATCACCGAACCCGTTTCCTGCTGGATTTGTAGCACGATCTGCTCAATTTCCTTAAGAGCTTTTGCGGCTCGGTCTGCCAGTTGTCGCACTTCATCTGCCACCACCGCGAAGCCGCGACCTGCTTCGCCAGCCCGTGCTGCCTCAATACTGGCATTTAACGCCAAGAGGTTAGTACGGGAGGCAATTCCGGAAATCAAGGCGACGATCTTGGAAATTTCCTGGGAAGATTCCGCAAGCCTCTTGACTTTTCGAGTAGTTTCTGCTACAGTTTCCCGGATTTGCAGAATACCAGCAACAGTCCTTTCCACCGACTCACCACCCCGGAGGGCGGTAGCAGAGGCGGCACGGGCAACATCTTCAGCTTCTCGCGCATTCTCGGCAACGCGCTGAATCGATCCGGTCATCACCTGAACTGAGTTCAGAGTTACTGCCAACTCTTCTGCCTGACGCAAGGCATCACTTGACAGACTACGGGCGAAAGATTCGCTATCAGTAGCATTTTTACTAACTTGTCGCGCTGCCATTTTCACCTGCTGCACAATTTCCCGCAGGTTTTGAATTGTCAGGTTAAACGAGTCGGCAACCGCTCCCAACACGTCGGCGGTGACTTCTGCTTGTACGGTGAGATCCCCACGAGCAGCACCTTCCACGTCATCCAACAGTCGAATAACTTGCCGTTGTAAGTCTTCTTTGGCTTGCTCTTGCTCTTCGGCTTTACGTTGGGATTCTGATGTGGTAATCAGGATAACGCGAGACATTTGGTTAAAGCCAGCGGCTAGGGTGCCAAATTCGTCTTCTGTGTAGACAGTAGCTTGAGCGTTGAAATTGCCACTCGAAACTGATTCAAATTGGTTTTGCAGGTCTTCAGTGGCTCTTTTAATTTGTTGGGTGGTGATTCGCCCTAAAGCTAAAGTTGTGCCAAAGCTGGCGGCACCTGCAAAGAGAGTCATGACCCAGCCAGTGCTGCGGAGATGGTTAACAATGGGGCCTTTGTTGGCTTGGGGAGAGGCGTTGGCGGAGATTTGGCTAACTACGGCGACGACGATGGCGGAAACTACTCCTGCGATCGCAGCTGCAATCAGCGGTTTTCTTTTTAAAGGAGCATTTTCATAGAAAGCAAGCGGCCCTTGCTCAACCGTAACGTTTGCCTCAGCTCTGGTAACATCTGGGGAAAAGTGCGGTACTTGTTCGCTAGTTCCAGTGAAGGTGAAATTTTCATCATCCTGAACGCTAGTACCCAGATCGCCAGCTTGTCCAGATGGAATTCGCTTATCTACTTTCCGGACAAAATCTTTGGGCGAAGATCGCCGGGAAATTCCACTCAAGTCTGAATTTCCCGAAGTGAATCCTTGACTATTGCCTTCACGTTGCAGATCGAAATCCGGAATACTAGCTAAATCATCGCCAAAATCACCAAATTCGTCTAAAAAGTCGCTGCTACTTGTATGTAGTCCGCTACTACTGGGAGTATCTGTTGAAAGCGAATCCAGCGAGTCATAGTTAATTGCTTCGTCAAAAGCCTCAAAATCAAAATGCTCTTGAGCGCTGTTGCCGTTTTGGTCTGAGTGAGATACAAAAGTTACGTCTTCATGGTAAGGATGAGTCTCAAACGACCGATTTCGGGAGCCTATCGAGTCACTTATCGTTCCATACGGTTCAGTGTCGTCTGTGGAACCCAGGCTATCATATCCAAAACTGTCGTCTGGAGTTAGATCGTTTTCCAGCTCTTTTGCCCTCATTAAAAGAGTTTCATCTTCAAGAGGGAAGCGCTCGAAATTGTTTGTTTCTAAAGAGTCAGCAGCATTTGGAAGTTCATATGTCGAACTTTGACTAATATCGAATGTGTCATCACCCGTAAATTCATCATTCGGCAGTTCATCAAAGTCACTAAAGGCATCGATAGGAAACAAAGCCGGATTGTTGGATGCTACCGGATCGTCCAAATCGTTTTCAGACCACGATTGTACAAACGGATCGTGATAGCTTGCTGGTGTCTCCGGAGTTGAATTCTCAAAAGCCTGATTACCAAAAGGATCAGCCTCTGGGTAAGCCTCTATATCTTGAAAATCTCCGGAGTCAAAATCATCTAGAGAGCCGAAATTTTCCGTCTCCATGTCTGAAGCTGGCAAGGAATTCCATGCCTCGTTAGGGTCTGGATCTTCCAGAGAATTCCATGTCCCTATTCCTTCAGGAATATAATTGTCACCATCCGCGAACTCTTCGTGGTTGCCTGACTCATACGTTTCAACTGGCGTATCAGATACACCCACTGATTCCGAGTAGTTTTGACAAGAAACAGCGTATTCTATTCCATTGTTGGCACAATCAATAAATTCTGCATTGTCAGTAAGGCTAGGCACCAACTCATATTGTTCCCGTGCGATGTCATACTGCCGTAACCCATAACAGTAAATATGACCTTTCAGGATTCGAGCATTCGGATCATCCGGATAATGTTCGACCAAGCGATCGATAATAGTAGCCGCCTCTTCGTAGTTACCCAGAGTGTATGCCGAAAAGGCGTGTTGATATTCTTGTGAGTAATCGGTACTTGATTTCATTTGCCTTCCCCAGCTAAAGAAGTAAAAAGTAAAAAGTAAAAAGTAAAAAGTAAAAATCAAGAAAAAAAGAAATATAAAACTGCAAAAAAGTTTTTTCTTTTGCCTTTTGCCTTTTTACTTTTGCCTTTTCATGCCGCCCACCGCGCTGAGCGAACAATTGCCACTTGGTCTAACAATCTCAGAAACTGATTGCTGGCTTCATCTAACAACCACTCGCCTCGCAAAAAAGGCGCCATACTGTCTGGAACGTTGGTTAGCATTTGCACCTGATCGATATCAAGCCAGTCCATCCCTACAATACGGTCAACAGCTAAACCTAACATAGTGTCCTGGTCTTCAACGGCAATCACCGGAATTTCCGGTTTATCTGTATTCAAAGGTTGGGAATCCCCTAAAAATTGACCCAAGTCTGCCACCCAAATCACTTGTCCGCGCCAGTTTAGTGTTCCCAATAGTAAGGGAGAAGCATTGGGAATGGGAGTAATCCTGTCTGGTGACGAGGAAATCACTTCGCGAATTCCACTTGCTCCCAAGGCAAACTCATTACCTGAAGGAACGTAGAAACGCAAATGTAATTCGCCTTCAGGACTCTCTAGTTCCTGAAAATCCGGTGAGTGATCTTGACCGCTGCTTGTTAAAAAGTCTGGATTGCCTACCATCCCATCTCCTCTAATTAAAAATCAAAAATTAAAAATGAAGAAAAAGTTTTTAAGTTTTCATCTTTAATTTTTAATTGATTTTTAGCCTCGTAGCAGCTGTTTTACCGTACCAATCAGCTCGGTTGGCTGAAAAGGTTTGGCTATGTAAGCATCTGCACCTTGTTTCATGCCCCAATAGCGGTCAAATTCTTCTCCTTTCGAGGAACACATTACCACTGGAACATTCTGAGTTTTTGGGTCAGCTTTGAGCCGACGGCAAACCTCATAACCATTCATTCGAGGCATAACAATATCCAATACCACCAAATCGGGGCAAGACTTGAGAATTTGTTCCAAGGCTTCTACGCCATCAGTGGCAATTGTAACTGTCAACCCACTTCCTTTTAGGAGGTCTGAGATCATTGCCCGTTGGGCGGGACTGTCTTCTACAACCAGAACTACACTCATAACTCTCTACCTCCCTGTCTGCCGGTTCAAACATGAACGCTCACGACTCACGCTTGGTTCACCCCTAGACCTTCTAATAATTCAAGTATCCCATCTAACTTTAGACTCATGCCGGGGCTAAGTTTACAGATATACTGATTTGCTCCGGCGCTGATGACTCCAGTGGTGTCTGTAGTCGATAGTCTGTAGTTCACTGTCCCTAGTCCATAGTCTATTCCTAGATTAATCATTAACTAAGCCTAAGCCCCAAGCCGGGACAATTTTTTAGTAGAAGCGGAGGGAAAAAATTCTCTTTGCCCTCTGCTGTGTGTTTCTTTACCCGGCCCGTACATCTGTTTGTTCTATCTCGCGATCTAAGCTGGAAGGGTAGGTGCTGTCGGGGAGTATAACTTCCTTTTCGCCTGGGCCAATGTATTTTTCTAGTAGCATCAATAACTCACTTTCTCCAAACGGCTTGGTTAGGTAGTCAGTTGCTCCTACCATTCGCGCTCTAACGCGGTCGATAAATCCATCTTTGCCTGTCAGCATGACGATGGGCGTTTGCCGAAAAGCTGTTGACTTGCGGAGCATGGCACAAATTTCATATCCGTCTAGTTCTGGCATTGCTAGGTCGCAGAGGATCAGGTCGGGTTTGAGTTGGAAGACGAGACTAAGGGCTTGCAGGGGATTGTTAATCGCAACTGCTTCGTAACCCTGTTGATTTAGGGTATATTCAACTGTTTTTCCTATGGCAACATCATCTTCAATACAGACAACACGAGGAATTTGGGTTTCTTGGGTTGGATCGGGTTTTAATCCTGCGCCTACTTTGGTACGGGGGGGTTTAAAACCTGCTCCTATGGTTTCGTCGTTGGTGGAATTTAGTAGTTGTACCCAGCCTTGTTGTACATAAGGATAGATCGCTCTAGCTACGGTTAAGATATCGCGGTTCAAATATCGGGATAGCTGGCGCAGGGATGTTTTTCCGTCTAGCTGACGCTCTAGGGTGTTAAAGGCATTGTGCGGCAGGGCGTTGCCTAAAGCGGCGGGATCTGTAATTACTGGGCATTGGTCAGGGGACTGGATGTGGGGATGAAACTGTTTCCACTCCTGCACCTGCTTCATAATTTTGGTGACTAGCGGGGCAATTTCTAGGGTGGTTAGTTGGGGTGCTAGTGCTGGTCCGATGTCGAAGATGAAAGCTCCTTGGTGGAGGCCCAAAAGGTCGAAGAGGGTTTCGTGTACCATGCTGCGGATGATACTGCGCCCTTGTGCTGGTGTGAGGATATGATTTTCGAGCATTGCCCACAGGTAGCCGTACTCTGGGGCGTTTATGGAATCAATTGCAGGGACTTCTAGGTTGTTGAGGGCGGTGTCGGCTCGGTAGCGACGCAGGTAATCGCGCAGGCGCGATAGGCTGAGAGTGCCATCGCTAGCATAAGCTATTTGCCCGTTGTGGAAGAAGACGAACCAGAAGGGGCCTGGTTCTTTTAGTTTGGCTTCGCGTCCGGGCATATTACGCGATCGCGCTCCTGCACTCTCGGAGGCACCAGAGGCACAATGGCTGTATGCCTCTACAAATAATTCCCCTGTTCGCTGACCTAATTCGATCAGTTGCAGGATGCTGCGTATATCAATTTCATTTAACGTTCCCTGCATGTAATGAAAACGCTCTCCTAATTACCGTTTTAAGAAAAAAGTTAATGCTGTATTCGGGGGAAGTGTTGATTTAATTGGCCATGTCTGCTATAAAATTCTTTACAATTATGCCCTTTTTCTTTTGGCAACGGATTGAACCAGATAATACAGTACCAGGGATCGTTCTGGTGGGGAGGTGAAAATGCTTAGCCTGAATCTGGACTCGTAGCAAGACGAATGCTTTAGAGATTGCTTCCGATGAAGGTAAGCTCAACGGAAAATGAAATTATCTGACATACAGTGTTGAGATTGGGCGGTTTTTCAAGTTAGATATTAAATAAACAGAAAATCGAAATATATTTAGTTTAATTTAAGTCTTGACGGCGCTGCCAATACGGGCTTATTCATCGGGTTTTTCCACAGGAAACTGACCACCACTCATAATGGCTAAGAGCGGGGTGCCAATTACTCTCTTTCAAAGCCTTGTGGGTTGCCACTCCCACAACAGGGACACAAAAGGTTAGGATCTCGATTGTATTAGCCTTACGCAATTGTCACCTTATGGCTCTGGTTGGGCCAAAGGTCGGTCAAGAATCAGGCACAACACACATCAAGAGGACCATCAGTGTGCTGTATCTAGCAGAAGTACAAAAGCAGAAATCTGGGTTAATGGGTTTTAAGACCGACCTAAAACTGCTGGCTTGTCAGCGGACTGACCAGAGTTGGAGTGCGGTGACTGCTGATGAAGTAATTCCCGCTCCCGATGAAGCCAATAATTTTAATGCTGGCGTCTTGGTGTTAGTCGAGCTGAGTGGAAATAAACAAGTGCAGCGTCCGCCGACGGAGGCGGGGCGGCAGTTGGTGAGCATTTTGCAAAATTTCTCTCGCCAGCTGGAAAAGTCAAAAACCCAGGAAGAAGAAATTGAACAGTGGAAGCAGTCGCTGACTTATCAGAGTCAGGAGCTGAACCGCCGCGAGATGGAAATGGAAGCGCGGGTGGAACAGCTGGCGCAGTTGGATGAAGATTTTGAACGGCTGGAGGCGCAGCGTCAGGAGATTGACACGGCGCGGGAGGAAACTCAGCGACTGCGGGAGGAGTTTGAGCGCAACCGCCTAGAGTTGGAGGGAGCTTGGGAACACCTGCGAGGCGAGACAAGACGGCTGGAGGAGCGACAGGCGGAGTATCAGCAGGGAACGGTATTAGATGAGGCTCAGGGGCAAAAGATTAGGGAATTGCTGGATCGTTTAGCGGGGGCGATCGCGCCCACTGAAGCGATCCGGGAACAACTGAATCTGGCTTTTGAAATTGTCAATGGGCAGCAGGAATTGCTTAACGGGCATTGGCAGCAGCTGGAGCAACAACGCAATAGCGCTACTCAGATGCAAGGAGATGTAGATCGGCAAACTCAAGAGCTGCAAAGGCGCACTGAGGAGTTGACGCAAGCTGAAAATGCTTTGGAAAAGGCGCGTTCGGAGCGGATGGTGTTTCAGAATGCTCTGGAAATGAAGCAGGAGTTTGCTCGGATGCAGGATCTCCAATTGCGAACCCAACAAGAGCTTTACGAGCAACTTAACCGTCTGGCAACGACTTCAGCAGATGTCAAAATTAGTCAGAAAATCGATCTGGAAGCCCTGGAGAAAATGCCCTTAGGAGAGCTGCAAGAAGTTGTGCAAAACTTGCAGCAGGATTTGGAAAAAGTGGTGCGCTTTGTCAACGACCAGGAAGAAGAGCTGACATTTCAGCGCCAGACGGTGGACGAATTGCAGGCGAAGATCAACCAAGCCAGCGAGTATGACCGGATGAGTCTGGAGAATGAACTGGCAGAGGAGCAGGATTGCTACCAAATGCTAGACGAAACGCTGGTAGGTCAACGCCGAAATCTGCGGGAGCGAGAAGAGATTTTGAACCAGCACCAGCGGGTGTTGCGGCGACGGCAGGGGGTCATGGAATCTGATGGGCAGGACAACCAGAAAATTGATTTGGGGCCTGTTCTGAGTCAGCTGGACGGGCAACGACAACAACAATCAGAGGAACTGCAAAAGCTGGAAAGTCAGGTTGAGCAGATGCGCCTCTCGATCAGCCAAGCGCAGGGAATGATCGATCATCAAGCTGGCGAACAAGAGGCAACTCGCAACCAAATTAAGCAGCTAGAGCAGAATTTGCTCTCGTCGAGGACGGCTTTAGCTGAACTTTGGGCCAGGGTGAATGTTTATCAGGAAATGCTACAGCCTTATCAGGATCGCGTTAATGAGATGCGGCAAAAGTTGGAAGCGATCGCGTCCACTTTAGCTCAGGTTCAGGAAACGGGTGACTATCAGCTGCAATCTATTGCCCAGATGCGGGAAGTAATCGTTAGTTTGATGAGTGGGCAGTTTAATGCAGCGTAAAAATAGTGTTGAGTTTTGAGTTATTTTCTGAATTCAACACTCAATTTTCCACAAAATCCAGTCACCCCAGACTTGGGCGATCGCGCCTCCGGGAAATGGATCGGTTTGAGAACGGTTGGAAGCTGTAATTAAGGCTGTCAACTTTTCAATTTGCTCGAAGCTGGGGGCAACTGGTAGGACTAAGGAGAGAAACTGGCGGATAACCCGGCGTTGTAGGGACAAGGGTGCTTGACGCAGTACGATGCGATTTAGTCGAGTGGGAATTGGGGATTGGGAATTGGGAATTGGGGATTGCGAATCGGAAGGATTCTTACCCAGCCCCCAGTCCCCAGCCTCCAGCCCCTGATTCATAGCTTGTTCTAGTAGCTGCTGGGCGGCTGTTTCGAGATATTCCACATCTGCCCGGAGGAGTTCGGCGGTTTGGGCTAAAGATTGCTCAACTTTTGGGTTGAAGTTGGTTTGTAGGTAGGGTAGTAACTCGTGGCGGATGCGGTTACGGGCGTACTTTCGGTCTTGGTTGGTGGAATCTTCCCAGATGGCAAGCTGAAAGTTTTGGCAAAACTGGGCTGTTTGGGTACGGGTGACTTCTAGAAGGGGACGCACGAGTTGCACCCCAGAATTTAATTGACGCTTCCAGGTAAGGGCTTGCAAGCCATCGGCACCGCTGCCGCGAATTAGGTTATAGAGGAGAGTTTCGGCGCGATCGCTGGCTGTATGACCTGTGACTATGTAGGGGGAGTTGTTGTCGAGTGCGATCGCGCTTAGAGCTTGATAACGCCATTGTCGGGCTGCTGCTTCTGAGGCGATATTTTCGGTTTCTTGAGCGATTTGCAGATAGAAAGGGATATCCCAAGTTAAGGCAAGATTTTCTACGTGGTTGGCATTTTCCTGGGAGTCTTTCCGCCAACGATGATCGCAGTGAGCAATTGCCAGATGCCATCCCCACTTTGGTTGCAAATCTAGCAGCAATTTGATTAAGCAGAGGGAATCTTGTCCGCCAGAGACTGCTACTAATACCCTCTCTCCACGGGGAATCAACGGGCGTTGCAAGAGAGTTCGGTGCAGCTGGGCATGGAGAGGTGTCCAAGTAGGTTGTGGCATTAGCGATCGCTTGGTCGATAAACATCACCCGGTGAATGGTCTGCATTAATCTCAATCACCAAATCTACCCAGTTGGGATTTGTGGTTAGCGGTTTGATAAATAACTCTGGGTGCAGCGATTTCCAAAAATACTTGACAAATTCGTTAATTTCTGAATCACTCATTCCCGATTTACCAGCAGCGATCATTTCCCGTTCTGCCTGCTGTCGCCACGCTAGGGACAGGCGATAATCAACTGGATACAGTACCATCAAACGGTCTAATCGCGCCCAAAGGGGTAAATAGTCCTCTAACCGAGCATTCATATCGCGGGCAAACGTCTTGTCATCGGCAGTTAGAATCGGCAGTGGCGGGTTCTCAAAGGCAACTGGGTCAATGGGGCGGACACCGACAAACCAACCTTCAAATAGGACAATATCGGCACCCTGGACAATTTCCGCCTGGGTTCTGTCTCCCGCACCGTTCCAGGCAGATTTATCAAAACGGGGGATGGGAATTGGTTGTCCGTCAGGATGGCGCAGGCGATCCAAAACTGCTAAACCCAGGTCTATATCGTGAGTTCCGGGTGGGCCTCGCCAGATAAGGCGTCTTTCTTGCTTTCTTAAGGCGAGGCGATCGCTATAGGTTTTGTAGAGGTCATCGAGGGAAAGGCTGAGTGTGGATTTTCCCAAGTGTTTGAGAATTAAGGTGAGGACAGTGGCCAGGGTAGTTTTGCCAGTTCCCTGTCCGCCTAAAATTCCCTGGATCAGGGGATGTCCCAACTGTTGCTGAGACTGGGCCAGCTGCATTGCTAAGGGAAGCCAGAGGTTCCAGAGAGTTTCTATGGGGACTGGGTGGAGATTTGGGTAGACACTCAGTAAGAGATGCGATCGCGCTTGAATAACTTCCTCAACATTAGCTGATGTAATGCCGAAAGCAAGCGATCGCCGCCTATCTGATAAAATCACCGAAGCCAAATATTCTAACTCGGCTGAAGTCGGCGTTTGTCCTGCTAAAAAACGATTGAGAATTTCACTCAGAGATAACATTAGGAACCCAGTTTAAAGGCTTCAATGAACAAGCTGTAAGTCAGACCAATTTTAAGAGCGTTCAAAATTTCTGATAGTAAACTGCGACGGGGATTACCAACAGCCGCCTGTCTTGTTTGCGGCTTCCCGCCATAAACATATCGGCTGACGAGTTCAGTGAAGAAAATCAAAATTCCCGCCGCAATTATATCTACCTCAGCGGTTTGTCCCGATGTAGTGGGAATAGCAGTTCCCAGAAAGACACCAAACAGCAGACTAATAGTAACCAGTGATATTCGCCGCCAAGGATTGCTCAGCCATTGTCCCAGCCGAGCGGCGATAACATCAACAAAATTGTTCAGACGAGTCCTTTGCATGATCGGGGCTGACGAGTGAAGTTGGCATTAGCAGACTTTGAGCAAATATTTCATGCTCAGATGTCGTGCGTTCTATAACCCTGCTTCAATAATATTAGGGTGGCGATGCTTTCAAGAGCAGCTTGTTGTTATGGAGAAAGTTATTGCTAGCCAGCGGTGCGGGGTAAAGCAGTTAAAAATTATGAAAAAGCTTTTGAGCTTAAAAGTTTACCCTGGAGTTCTGATTGCTTTACTTTTAGGACTCTTTGTGTTGGGAACGCAGTTTAGGGTAGAAACTGAGTCAGCGTCGCCAGATGCCTCTTTTTTAAAGAAAACTAAGCCTTCAGTGTTGCTTAATTCTGAAGGCGTGGAAAAGCTCAAGACTTCTGCATTGTCGAACTCTATCCGAGTTTCCCCACCCTCAGTCATTCCACCAGCCGTAGTCACGGATCTTCAGGGGGTTTTACGGGTGAGTAATCAAACCGATTACCCAGTTCGGCTGGCGTTCCTGGCGGCTACGGCACCGACTAAATTTTCTTCTGTTCCTGGGCTGTCTTCACCTAGCAGCCGCCCCTATTCTGTGCAGCCTGCACACTGGGATTTTGCGCCTGGGGAAGGTGGCAGCCAAGGACTGATTGTATCCCTACCAAATGGTAATTTCCAGCTAAAAAAGGGGGATATTCTGGTGGCATTTGCCCAGGATGGCTCCCGTCAATACTGGGGGCCTTATGTTGTGGGCGAGACACCTTTGCCTGTGTGGAATAGTCAGGTGTCGGAATGGCAGCTGGTTTTACAATGAGAATTTTGTCGGTTGTTTGTGGGAACCGGACAATATTTCAACTTGACAATTTGACAAACTTTTCTCTGAATAATAACGGGGAACTCCCGTGTACTGGCAGAGTCAGGAAATGCAACTGGGACAAGCGAGAGTATTAGCCCCTGCAACTGAGCATGAGCGTCGCATTTCCAGATAGATTAAGGTCTGGGAAGATGCTCTTTGGGGTTGCCCATTACTGAGGGACTGTTCGGGATTTCATGAAATTTAGGGTAGATCAAGCGCTTAGACGTGGGTGGAAATATTGGGATAAGCATCCAGGCGTTGCTTGGACGCTATCGATTCTGTGGGTGCTAGTGGTTTGCTGGCTGGCTTTTGTGTGGAATGTAGGCAGTATCGGTCTTATCGATGAGACGGAGCCGCTGTTTGCGGAAGCTGCTCGCCAGATGACGGTGACGGGAGATTGGATCACGCCGTTTTTTAATGGTGAGACGCGCTTTGATAAGCCGCCGTTAGTGTATTGGCTGATGGCGATCGCTTATAAATCGGTTGGCGTGAATGAATGGGCGGTGCGGCTGCCTTCTGCTTTGAGTGCGATCGCTGTGACTGGGTTAGCCTTTTACACGTTGCGATACTTTGGGGCTACTTCTGGTGCTGTGGCGACGGGGCAATCTAGCGTTGGCAAACGTACACCTCCCCAGTTGTGGTTATCGGCACTGCTGGGTGCAGCTTTGATCGCCCTGAATCCTGAAATGATCGTCTGGGGACGAACTGGCGTTTCTGATATGCTGCTGACTGGCTGCATGGGTTGTGCAATCCTATCCTTTTTTCTTGGTTATGCTCAGCCCTCTCGCCCAGCAATTCAGTCACGTTGGTATCTGGCGTTTTATGTGCTGGTTGCTTTGGCTATTCTTGCCAAAGGGCCGGTGGGAATTGTGTTGCCAGTGCTAATTATTGGGTCTTTTCTACTTTATCTGGGCAATTTCTGGCAAGTTTTACGGGAGATGCGCCCGATTAGGGGCTTGGCAATTGTCCTGGCTCTAGCAGTGCCTTGGTATGTTTTGGTAATTTGGCGCAATGGCGAAGCCTACATAGATAAGTTTTTTGGCTATCACAATTTTGAACGCTTCACGGGCGTTGTGAATGACCATTGGGCCCCTTGGTATTTTTATTTTCTGGTGGTGCTGCTTGGTTTTGCGCCTTGGTCGATTTATTTGCCGATAGCGATCGCGCGACTGCGCTTTTGGAAACGCGATCGCTGGCGTCAACAACCGCGTTCTGCTCAATTGGGTCTATTTGCCCTGTTTTGGTTTGCTGGTATCTTTGGCTTCTTCACAGTTGCAGTAACTAAACTTCCCAGCTATGTGCTGCCCCTGATGCCAGCAGCGGGGATTCTAGTGGCGCTTTTGTTCAGCGAACAGATGACCTTTGTTAGTCGTCCCTTGTCTGTGGTCACAGAAGAGTCGTCAAGTTTGAACCCTCAAACGTTGGATTCTAACAACCTTCCCATCCAACCTTCCCATCCAATCTCAAAGAACAAAGGACTCTTCTGGAGTGGCATTGTCAACGTAGTATTTTTGGCGGTGCTTGCTGGTGGTATTTTATACAGCCCAAATTTTCTAGGATACGATCCGGCTGTGCCAGATTTGCGGCAACTGGTGCAAAATTCCGGTTTGCCAGTGCGGGGATTTATCATCTGGGGAGCTGCTGCTGTTTCAGCCGCAGTGCTGTTGTGGCGACGCTGGTGGCGTTGGCTTTGGAGTCCCAATCTGATTGGGTTTATGGCTTTTATAATCTTTGTGTTGACACCCGCCTACTTCATGATGGATCACGCGCGTCAGTTGCCGTTGCGGGAATTAAGCGCGATCGCGGCTCAAGTTGAGCGGCCTGGGGAACCGATCGTTATGATTGGCTTCAAAAAGCCCAGCGTAGTATTTTACACCCAGCGTCCGGTAAATTACTTTGCCAAAGCTAGCTCGGCAATGGAATACATTGAAGCGATCTCAGCCACAGACGCTAAGCCACCTTCGGTACTCATTCTTACCGAGCCTAAATATTTGCAGCAAACAAAGCTTGCGCCTCATCAATACCAAACTCTAGGTAAAGTTGGCGCTTATCAACTCGTCCGAATCTCGAAACAAATGGTTGCTAGGAGCGAGCCACCCCGCTCCAATTAATCAAATGACCCCGCCCCTCCACGAACACCGGGGAGGGGCGAGGTTCTATCGGTAATTAACCGGATTTGATATCACTTGGTTTTCTGTAAGGTTTTTGCCTGCTCCAGAGTAATTTCTTTCAATGACTGGAAAGAACTGGCATTTGAGGCACCTTCAATTGCTTTAACAGCCAAATCTTGAACCTGTTTGAGGGCAAAGTCGAGTTGTTTAGAGAGACTTTGAAGTCGTGCTTCTTGATTGCGAATAGTCTCCTCTAAGGATTGAATCTTTTGTTCGTGCAAACGCTTTTGCACTTCCACATCCTTAGCATACAAATCCGCCTTAATCTTAGCTTGGTGATGAGCAATTCCTTTGCCTTCTTCCTTGGCTTTTTTGATAGCGGCTTCCAATTCTTTCGGAAAGGCTTCTACCTTGGCTTTAGCTTCGTCATATTGTTTTTCTCGTTCAGCGATCGCTTTCTCTCTCTCAGCCCACTGTTTATCTTTTTCTTGCTGGAACTCTTCTATTTCCTTATACAATCCTTTCTTGTTTTGGTCGTACTCATCTTGATTGAGTTTGCGTTGCAGTTCTAGCTCATATTTATATTCTTTTCCATCTCGATGTCGAGCTTTATTCAGCGTCTCATTTCGTTCTTTAACTAAGCGTTTACGTTCTTCTTGCTCTTTGAACCAAGCGTTTTTTTCCTCCAGCGTTTGTTGTTCCAAAGTTTCGCGACTTTGGCTTAGTTCCTCGCCAAATTTCTTCGCACTTTCCTCATATTGTTGGATGAGCGTATCCAACATTCCTTCTTCAATTTCTAGAGCGTGCAGCTCTTGTAATTGTGTAACCTCTGTTTCTACAGAACTTCGGAATTCTTGTAATTTAGAAGCTTCTAAGGTGAGTTTTTCCGACAATTCGCTGACAGCACCACCAAAGCCTAATTGCAGCTTCGCGAGACTTTCAATCACGTTACCCATTTTTTCTTGAGCCGCAGCACCCTGATTCATAGTCGTCCAAGATTCTAATGGTTGTTTATCTTTAATCGCCGGTGGTTTAGCTTGGCTCAGTTGCTTAAGTTGTGACTCTATGGCTGCTTTTTCCTTGTTTAATTCCTCATACGCCGCTAAGATTTCAGCCTTGGTATTTTTATCGCTAGGTTTTCTCGCCATTCCTAATCTCCTAATTTTTTTCCCGAATCCCCAATCCTTAACCCCTAGTTTTCCCTTTTGGTTGTCAGCTTAGCAGAGGAACTTTCAAAAGCTCTCATGGCGATATCTTGCGCTTGCTTAGAGGCGGCTTGAAGTTGGGCGGTAATTTCTGTTATCTGTTCCATTTGTCTTTGAATTGTCTGTTCCAGAGATTGAATTTTAAATTCATTACTCTGTTTAGTGGCTTCCCACTCTTTCTCAGACAAATCAGCTTGCACCTTAGCGTCTTGGTGAACGTCTTTAATAGCTTCTTCTCTGGCTTTTTTAACAGCGTCCTCCAATTCTTTAGGAAATCCGTCTATTTTCTTTTGATGCTCTTGAAACTCTGCTTGACACGCTGTTAGATTATTTTCTCGTTCTAACCATTGTTTTTCTTTTTCTTTCTCAGAGGCTTGCAATTCCCGTTCTAGGTTTCGCTTGATTTCTTCGTACTCATCTGTTTCCAGTTTTCGAGTTCTTTCTAATTCGTATTGATAATCTTCAGTTTCCCGCTGGCGTTCTGCGGTTAATAAGGCATTTTGTTCTTGGAGTGCCGTTTCGTATTCTTCTTGCTCTTTTTGCCAAGATTTGCGGATTATAGTTTGTTGTTTTTCTAGTGCTTCCCGCTCAATTGCGGTTTTTTGTTTTAGCGCTTTTAAGTTTTCTTGGTGTTCTTGAGTTAAGATGTGCAGCGCATCTGCTACTATTCTGATTTCTTGAAGTTCTTGTAGGTGTTGGGTTTCAATTTCTATCGCCCGTTTTAGCTCGTTTAACTTTGATGTTTCTCCTGTTAATTTTGTGGAGAGTCCGGTGACGATGCTGCCAAATTCTAATTGCAGGTCTGCTAGACCTTTGACAATACTATCGACGGTATATGTAGAAGCAGCTTGGAGAATTTCTTTGTTTTTTTCTTTTTCTACTTCCTGTTCTTTTGTGGCTATTTTTGACTCGATTTTTTTCTTTTCTGTTAGAAGCTGCTTGAAAGCTTCAAGAATTTTTTGTTTGCTGTCTCTTGAGGCTATTTTATTCATGGTTTTTTCTCCATAACAAAGTTGCTCTGTTGCAGGTGTTCCTACAGCAGAGTGCAGCAATCTGTCCGGGAACGCCGTCCTCTACTAGAACATTTGTTCTAGTGCAATATACTCAAGGATTAGCAGTAATGTCAAGGAAAGAAATACTTAGAAGCTCTGTATAAAATTGCTTTGAATAAAAAATCAAAAGACTACGTAGTTCCCAGGCTGAGCCTGGGAACGAGGGGAGAGGGGGCTATAAGCTTGTTTGGGCGAGGGAGGCGTGAATGTGGTCTAGCACTTCTGCCATTGACAGGGGAGGTACTGAGAGAATTTTAGTAGCGATCGCTCTCAAGGCTGCCTCAAACTTAATGGTCGCTTCATCCAAATTTCTCCCATCCCAGCGATGATCCAGCACCAAAATGGGCGGTAAAGCAGGCATCTGCTTCAAGGAGGTCAAAGCTTCCACCAGTGCTGGATAAGGCTTGATGTCCGCCAAATCGATGAGCAGTAAGTCTACGTTTTGGTGTTGCAGTTGACGGCATACTTCCGCCCAAGAACGCGAGAGTAAACTTTTAAACCCTGCGCTTTCTAGGTAGTGCAGCAGAGGGGAACCATTCGAGCTGCTAATTTGGGGGCTAGCCACAAATTGGGGGTCAAATGCTTCGCCTGTACGGTCGTAGGGAGAAGTATTTGCCCCTGCATCTATTCTCGGTTCCCCAATTTCTTCGGTGGGGGAGAACACATCGGTGAGACTTCGGGCATCCACAACTAAAATATTTGATTGGCAGCTGATGCCAGCAGCAACTTGAATCACCTGCAATAAGGCATCCATATTCTCATGGCGATCTGATGCTAAACACGGAAATACGGAAAGACCAGTAACTTGATTTGCCGCTTGAGTAGTCTGGCGGTCTAAGGTTATTAAGGGTAAAGAGGCAAGATCAGTTAACGAAAGCTCCTTTAAGTAGGCAAGAGGGTCTTCTAAACCAGCACCATCGAGGATGACGACATTCGGGTGCCAAACACGCACCAAAAGTTCTGCCTGCTCTATATCGTCGGCTTCGAGAACCCGGTGCTTTGGCGACAGGCCCAATGCTGTAGGTGAGAATTCTATTGCTGCTTGCTCCTCAAAGGTAAGATGCAAAATCGTCAGACTGGGGGTAGGAGTTTGAGGTGCTTTTAAGCTAATCAGGCTGTGTCGTAATGCTTCTGTCTGTACTGGCAGGGTTAAAAAGCCATCTGCGCGGTTGGCGGATGCTTGCTCTTTTTCTCCTTGGCTTGCTGTCACAAGGACTGGGATGTGACGGGTTTGTTCATCTGATTTGAGCAGAGTCAAAACGTCCCAGCCGGAAAGCAGGGGTAGTAAGGGATTGAGCAGTAAGGCTTGTGGCTGCAACTGCCGTGCTTTTTCGATTGCTTCTGTACCGGAACGAGCGATCGCGTATCGATAGCCCAAACCTGTCAGTTGCTGGGTTAAATCTTCGATGTACTGGGGTACAGCTTCGACAATTAAGATTAACCGATTGCTAAATTTTGGATTTTGGGCTTTGGATTTTTGTTTATTAGAAATTGGGGGTTGGGAATAATCTTGCTCAGTCCCCAGTTTTTTAGAATTGGGTGGTGGAACAGGAGGTAGTAACAGGGTAAACTGGCTTCCCGCACCAACTTTGGAGATAAACGAAATATCTCCGCCGTGCAGGTGAGCAAGGCGTTGGGTTAAAGCCAGCCCCAAACCTGTACCATCAAATCTGCGGGTGAGGGTATCTTCCAACTGTTGAAATTTCTGAAAGATTAAATGCTGTTTTGCTTCGGGGATGCCAATGCCAGTATCCCAGATAGTAAAGGCAATCCAGCCTTCCCAACAAGCTACTTTAAGACCGATTGCGCCTCCAGATTCAGTAAATTTGAGGGCGTTGGAAAGCAGGTGACTTAGCATCTGGCGCAGGCGCAATTCGTCTGCCACCATTGTTTCTAATTCGGGTTCTATGCTGAGTGTGAAGCTGATTTCTTCTTGTTGAAGATCAGTTTCCAATGGTTCTTTACCTGGCTGGAGTTGTCGCGCTTGAGTAATGGCGCGATCGCATACTGTGGGAATATGCACTGGCTCTGGTGTCAGTTCCAGCTGCCCTGTCTCCATCCGGGTCAAATCTAAAATATCGTTGACTACCGTCATCAACTGTCGCCCACTCTGATGAATCAGTCGTGCATAGCGTGCCTGACGTTCATTCAGCTGCCCGATTAACTGATCTTTCAGCAAGCTGGCTAAACCCAGTACGCTCGTCAGGGGGGTTTTGAGTTCGTGGCTGATACAGGCTAAAAACTCATCCTTCATCCGGTTGAGTTGGACTAAATCGGCATTTTTAGCTGCTAATTCCTGGGCGAAGATGTGCTGCTCTGTTACGTCGGTTGCCATCACCAGCGAGAGGTCAGGGCTGAGCGAATGCAGGGGCGTTGTAGTGTTGTAGTGTTGTAGGTGTTCCCACTCGGATACTCGGATACTCTTCCCCTCTACGTTAGTGCTGTTTTGGCGCAGGGGAATTGTGACAAATTGCCAGAGGCGATCGCCTATCTTTTTTGTAGTTGGATTTCGCGTCACCGCCTCCCAAGAGGTCGTTTCCCTAGAGGCAATGGTTGCTTCTGTCGCTGACATTTGATGGTGATTTGTCTGGTCGCCACCTTCCCACCAATTTACAAACTCTGCTGCGGTGCCGCTAGAACTTACGCCCACTAACTCCTGTTGCCACAAGGAATCTATTAAGACAGGTGCTTCTTCAGGCTCTTCTAGGTAAGATTCAAGACTTTCTCCTATCTGCTGTCTCCAGGTCAGATTCTGGGCGATAATTTGCCCAGTTATGGTTTGCAACCTCAAGGGCAAAGGCAGTTGTTCCAAGAGTTGAACTAGGGACTCTTTGGTACAGCCAGTAGGGGAAGTAGATTCCAATTCCCCTGTGTTCCAATTCTCCTGAGTTCCTTTGCTCCTGGCTTCCTGGGTTCCTCGGCTCCTTTGCTCCATTTCCCCTGGAATTTCTTCTATCGTTGCCAGAAATTTCACCAGACGTTGGCTATCCAACAAACCCAAGAATTTATCTGAGGGATCGACTACAGCCCAGTTTGGGAGATGTGTTTGGGAATTAGAAGAACGCAAATACAGCCAGAACTGGCTTAAAGAAATCCAAGCAGGCAAGGTTGCCACTTTTTCAATCAGCGGCAAATCCAGCTCGCACAGGGGTTGCTGCAAATCGATTGCTACCCCCGCAATTAGGTAATCTTGCTTCTTAAACTGGTTTTTTACGATCAGATGAGGCATAATTGCCCGGAGGTTTACTACTCCTAGCGGGTGTTGTTGTTCGCTCACCACCACCACGCGATCGCAACCGCCAGAGCGAAAAATCTCTAAAAGAGATGCGAAGGCAGCTGTTTGTTCGCAAACAGGAACTCGTTCAATAAATTCCTTTAGACTGGGATTGGTAATGAACATGACAAACCTGGCTCTTGGGAGAGTGACTTCTGCGCGGACGTACTTCCTTGGCTTCTCGGTAGGTGTTTCTCCTGCCTTCTGCCAAAAAAGTTGGGTTTAAAAAAAAACTGGCGATCGCGCAGTTTCTTATGGAATATGAAAGTAGAGGTTCTGCTTAATTATGGCTCCATCCAGGCGACTCCCAGATACTCCTACTTACAATTAATTACAATTCGATTAATGTTTAAATTATTATTAAGTAGTTTCTAAACGATTCCGGTGAGAAATCCTCCTCGTGAAGGATGTCTCAATGGAAACACTGAATTAATTTATTACACTGACTAAGGTTTTGGATTCACCCCTGTCTATTTGTACGTTTGTTTCTAATGAATCGCTGGCTAAGTCCGTGAGGGACGATTTGAGCAGCGATCACTATCTTGTAACTCAGTCCAGCTCCTTATCTGAGTTTTTTGCCGAAATCGAGCAACACAAGCAGGAGATTGATTGTTTGGTTTTACAGGAGGAAGGCGAGTTGCTACCCCTGTTTAACCAATTGTACGAACAAGGCACTCTGCTGCCAATTGTAATTTTCAAAAAGGTAACGCATGAACTCAGTAATTATGCGGTGATTACAGATAAGCCGAGTAACGTAAGTAGCGTCGCTGATGCTAACCAATCGTTGGGGACTTATCTGTACCACCCTGGGGAAGTTCATGTAACCGCAAGCCAAGCCAACAAGATGACGCTGTTGATTGATCAAGCGATCGCTCGATTCCTCACCCTAGCACCCAGCTGTCTTCTCCCTGACCTTTCCGCCAGCCTCGATCCCGTTACTGAGCTAAATACTCAAAGTTTCCTAATGCTACAGCAGCGTCGGCTAGCTGAAAAACTTCAGGAACGATTAGGGTATTTAGGCGTGTACTACAAGAGAAATTCCCAGGCTTTTTTCCGTCATCTATCGCGAACTGAAAGGCAAGAAATTTTAAACCAACTCAAAGCCGAATATCGCCAGATTGTCATAAATTACTTCTCCAAAGAGAGTACACTGAATCAAGCCATCGATCAATTTGTCACTGTGGCTTTTTTTGCCGATATGTCAGTGTCTCAAATTGTCGAGATTCATATGGAATTAATGGATGAATTCTCCAAACACTTGAAACTAGAAGGGCGGAGCGAAGAAATATTATTAGACTATCGTCTGACCTTGATTGATGTCATTGCTCATCTGTGCGAAATGTATCGCCGTTCCATTCCCAGAGAGTCTTAACTATTAAAAATTAAGAATTAAAAAGAATTTAATTTTAAGCCTAATTATTTTTTCAAGTCCTCAATTGCTAATTTATGGTCGCCCTGAAGAAAACCTATGTTCTTAAGCTCTACGTTGCTGGAAACACTCCCAACTCAGTACGGGCTTTAAAAACGCTCAAAAATATCTTGGAACAAGAGTTCCAGGGTGTCTATGCCCTCAAAGTGATTGATGTTCTCAAAAATCCCCAACTGGCTGAAGAAGATAAAATTTTAGCCACGCCGACTTTGGCAAAAGTATTACCTCCGCCAGTCCGCAGAATCATCGGGGATCTTTCGGATAGAGAAAAGGTATTAGTCGGATTGGATCTTCTGTATGAAGAACTCAGCCAAGCCGAATCAGATTTATAAATTATATTCGGGTGTATTACTAATAAACCCCTACAACCAGAGGTACTTGCGCCTTTAAACTTTAGACTGGTCTATAGCCCTTACTCAGTTTCTGCTAATCTCTTATTTTTTTGACTCACGTGATGAATCAAACTAATCCAAGCGAGCATAAAGACGAATTGGCACCGCTAGGAGTCCAAAAAATTCGCACAATGATTGAAGGCTTCGATGACATTAGTCATGGAGGCTTACCACTGGGGAGAACCACCTTATTCAGTGGCACCTCCGGAACTGGTAAAACCTTGTTTGCAGTTCAGTTTCTCTACAACGGTATTACTCAGTTTGATGAGTCCGGCGTATTTGTTACTTTTGAAGAATCTCCCACAGATATCATAAAAAATGCCTCCAGCTTTGGTTGGGATTTGCAGAAATTAATAGATCAAGGCCAGCTATTTATTCTGGATGCTTCTCCCGATCCCGAAGGACAGGAAGTTGTCGGTAACTTTGACCTTTCCGCCTTAATTGAGCGCATTCAGTATGCCATTCGTAAATACAAAGCCAAGCGGGTTTCCGTTGACTCTGTAACAGCTATTTTTCAGCAATATGATGCCGCAGGGCTAGTACGACGGGAAATTTTTAGATTGGTAGCCCGCCTCAAACAAATTGGTGTCACCACCATAATGACGACAGAAAGGATTGAGGAATATGGTCAAGTGGCGCGATTTGGGGTAGAAGAATTTGTTTCTGATAACGTAGCCATTGTTCGCAACGTTTTGGAAGGAGAACGTCGCCGCCGCACCATTGAAATTCTTAAACTTCGCGGTACTACCCATATGAAAGGCGAATACCCTTTCACCATTACCAATAATGGAATCAATATCTTCCCACTAGGAGCAATGCGACTCACCCAGCGTTCTTCCAATATTCGGGTGTCTTCTGGTGTCAAAACCCTCGATGAAATGTGTGGTGGTGGATTCTTTAAAGATTCGATTATTTTGGCAACAGGTGCTACAGGTACAGGAAAAACGCTTTTAGTAAGCAAATTTTTGGAAAATGCCTGCCTCAGGGACGAACGTGCCATCTTGTTTGCCTATGAAGAATCTCGCGCCCAACTTTCTCGCAATGCTTATTCCTGGGGCATTGATTTTGAGGAGATGGAGCAAAAAGGGTTGCTCAAAATTCTCTGTACTTATCCAGAGTCGGCTGGGTTAGAAGACCATTTGCAAATTATTAAATCAGAAATTGCTGAATTTAAGCCGTGTCGCATTGCCATTGATTCCCTGTCTGCTTTAGCACGCGGCGTTAGCAGTAATGCCTTCCGGCAGTTTGTAATTGGCGTTACTGGTTATGCCAAGCAAGAGGAAATTACTGGCTTTTTTACCAACACAACTGACCAATTTATGGGTTCCCATTCGATTACGGATTCCCATATTTCCACGATTACAGACACGATTTTGATGCTGCAATATGTGGAAATTCGCGGTGAAATGTCCCGTGCTATCAATGTTTTCAAGATGCGAGGTTCTTGGCACGAAAAAGGTATCCGCGAGTATACTATCACTGATGAGGGAGCTGAAATTAAAGATTCTTTCCGTAATTACGAAAGAATTATCAGTGGCTCACCCACTCGGATTGCAGTTGACGAAAAGAGCGAATTATCCCGCATTGTTCGAGGGATGAGGGACAATAGTAGCGATACGGTAATTTAACCTTGGGTCTGTCAGTTAAGGGCTTATATCCGTATTATTGCGGATATAAGCGAATCTTTACCTAGTAATAACCTCAGTCGGGATAGTATAGCTTCTTCAATTGCCTGTCAGCCTTGATTTTAATGAAAGCTCCTGAATTCCGGTTATTGGTAATTACAACTACACTTTACACAAACTTCATAATTCTGCCTTCAGTTAGCTTCTTACTTAAAGATTAAGTGAAGATGGGTTTTAGCTATAGCAAAATTTTCTAAATAGAAATTAAAATGCAATTGATGTCAATCCGCATTTTCACGTAAATACCCGATCTTTAGGCGGCAAGGGTAAGGATACAGGTTCTTCCTATTCCGCCAAAGCTACAGGGGAGGTATATTCAAGTGGTTACACTCGCCGAATCTCAACTTCAGTTAAGCGATTTTCAACTGGTTCAAGAGATATATTTTCCCAAAAACTATGAAGCTAGCTCCATGTGGAAACTCAAGCAGTTGTTGTGGGAAACAGCTGTAGTGCAATGGGAACAAACAGCAGAGTCTCTAGGAAGTTTTGGGGAAGTTTGGGAACCCCTACCTATTGGTAAACATTTTGATTCAATTTTGGATCTAGGTTGTGGATATGGCAGACTCGCTGCCTATCTTTCCAAACAGAAAAAGATTACCTGCAACAAATATTATGGAATAGATATTTCCGAGAGTCTTCTGCGGCGTATGCTGGGGTATAAAAGAGCATATAATTTGTTTCCGTCAGCCGAGTTCTCTTTAATTTGTATTGCCGGGGATAAGTTGCCCTTTGAGGACAACTCAATAGATTTTGTTAGAGCAAGTAGTATTTTTTTGAGTTTAGAAACAGAGCAACTAAAACACAATCTGGCAGAGATTGCTCGCGTTATCAAGCCGGGGGGAGTTTTTGTATTTGAAGATTTATTCTACAATCGCTACTGTCCGATGAATATTTTGGATAACGTTTTGAATAAAACGAGGAAATCCAAACTCGATTTCGGTCATTTAAAGCAATATTCTTTACGGGAGATAAAGCGTTTGTTGAAAAATTCTCAATTATCGCAGAAGTGTCCCCAATATACTATCAAACCGCATAAACCTGCTTTGCTGCAAGAAAAATTTGGGAACGTGGGGATGCGTGTTTCTAATGACATTAATAAGGAAATAAATCCTCCCAAATTCTTGAAAGAGTTTTTAGCTTGTGGTTATAGCGTTTACAGCAAAGTTTAGATGGGCTTCTATACTTTTCGATTAATAGCTGTCATCCTCAAGGGCGCGGTTACAGGGACAAAGACTGTCCAAAAGCAGCCTCAAGATATTTTAGCCGTTGCGAAGGCAATGGCTTGGCTTGTGGAGCATAGAGGAAACCGAGTTTGTGAGTTTATCCAAGAAGTATTGGGGCTTGTCTAATTTTTGGGAAAAACGCCTGACCACTAAAGTCAAAGGCGAATAAACTAAGCCCGCGCAAGCGGGCTTAGTTTTAGCGATTTGTTGGGTTTCGCTATTGCTTTAAACGAGCACGGAGGGATTTGAACCCCCGACACCCAGAACCGGAATCTGGTGCTCTATCCACTGAGCTACGTGCCCTGATATCTTTGGATAAGTATAGCACTGTTAGAGGTAATTGATGGGGTCTACTGGTTCGCCATTTTTTCGTACCTCGAAGTGGAGGTGGGGGCCTGTGGAAAATCCGGTGGAACCAACAGATGCGATCGCATCTCCTCTTCTCACCAATTGTCCCTCAGATACATACAGTTGGCTAGAGTGAGCGTATAAAGTCGTAATACCCTTGCCGTGGTTGACTATCACTGCTTTGCCGTAACCGCCATACCAACCGGCAAAAATTACTTCTCCACTCTCGGCGGCGCGGATGGTGCTGCCATAGCTTGCCGCAAAGTCAAGACCGGAATGTAAGCGGCGGTAGCCTAGAATTGGGTGTATCCGCCAGCCAAAGTTGCTGCTAATTGCGGCATCGCTGGGATATCCGAAGATGCCACCAGTGCTACGCTTAATGTCGTCGCCGCGAAGAATGGCTTTTTCGGCGGCTTCTTTTGCTTTAGCTTCTGCAACCCGTTTTTGAATCAAGGTGGCGATGCCTTGGGAATCCTCTGCCAAAACTCTCTCGGCAGCTTCTAAGGCTTGTCTGTTGCTATTGAGGCGTTCAATCAGTTGCTGCTGCACTTGTCCCTGTGCCATAAAGTCTGCTTTTTGTAGCAGTAGCTGCTGGCTAATTAGGGCAATTTGATTTTCCTGCTGTTCGACTGCGATTTTCTGGCTGTTGATTTGATCTGATTGGGCTTTCAGGTTGCTTAAAATTTGCCTGTCTGCCTGAAAAACTAATTTTATCTGACGGCGGCGGTCAAAAAATTGATTAAAATTCTGGCTAGAAAGCAGGATATTCCAGCCTTGGTTAGTTAGGTTCTGGCGTTGCAGAAAACGCAATCTGGCGACGGTGGCGGCTTGCTTTTGTTGATAATCCCTTTGGGCGAAAAATAACTGGTTTTGTAACTTTTTTAATGTTTGGGTGGCTTGTTGTAATTGGTACTGGTAATCGTTGATTTGGGTGTCGGTTAAGTTAATATTTTGCTGTACTTTGCCCAGTTGTCCCTGTGCGGCTTTTTCGAGTTTTTGTAAGCGATCGCTTTCTTGGGAAAAATTAGACCTTTGTCGATCTAACTGTTGCTGCATCTGCTTCAACGTGTCCACTGTGACTGGCGGCGGCGTGGGAGATTCAGCCTTCACGGGCATTGATAGCATTAGCCACAGGGAAAAGCAAAGGGCAATACCCCCAACAAAGCTTAAAAAGCGTCCGGAATTTCGATGTAGCTTTGTCTTCCCGAATCTTCGGGTAAGACACACAGACAGCAAAAGGTAATAATTCTGGCTTTGATTGGGAAATAAAGCTTTGATCATCTCTAGTCGCCGGAAAGACCGCCTGCCCCACCAGTTGAAGCGATGTGGGTTATTTAAACATTTACCTGAGCGCACGGATTTCCATTATATAAATATACCACAAATAACCATTTCTACAAGCTGCGTAACGAAATAAAAAACTTAAAACTGTTAGGTATCTTTGTACACCGTTTTTTGATAGCCCTAAAGTTAGATGAAGTTTTTTGCAGTTAAAGCAAACTAGGTAATAAATAAGTATAAGCGATTAACAACAATGACCACTGACAAAACAACAAATTCCCAAAATGCTGTAGGTGAAAGTAAAAAGGAACTCAATCAAAAAACATCTAAGCAATTTGTCATCAGCACTACGATTGGAGTTTTAACAATTCTGATTTTGGCTGTAAGTTATTATTACGGACTCATCGGCTATTAATATGCTGAGAGAAGACACTTAAATGCAAATTTCTCGTTCCCAGCATCTGACTGGGAACGAGAAATTAACCTATGGCAGACTTCCAACTAGCGAGATCAGCAAAAGCGCGATCGCGGTAAGCGCCATATCGCTCCTGCTTATTGCGAATCCTTACAGGCAATTCCGGCAAAATGCCAAAATTGGGTGGCATCGGCTGAAAATGCTTTGGTGAAGCCGAACTAATAAACTCAAACAACGCCCCCATCATCGTCGTAGTTGGTAGCGTCAGCGGTTCTTTACCCAAAGCAATTCGCACCGCATTCGTCCCCGCCAGCCAACCGCCAGCAGCCGCCGCCGTGTAACCCTCAGTTCCCACCAACTGCCCTGCTGCAAGCAACGTAGGGCGGTTGTGAAATTGTAAAGAAGGCTTTAACAACTGCGGCGCATTAATAAACGTGTTGCGGTGCATCACGCCCAACCGCACAAACTCCGCATTTTCCAAGCCTGGAATCAAGCTAAACACCCGTTTCTGCTCGCCCCAGCGCAAATTCGTCTGAAATCCCACCATATTCCAGAGTTGCCCTGCCTTATCTTCTTGGCGCAACTGTATCACCGCATAAGGACGTTGCGACTGATTTTCTGGGGCGCGGAAATCACCTTTGCGGGCATCAAACAATCCCACAGGCTTCAGAGGGCCATAGCGCATGGTATCTTCTCCCCGTTGCGCCAGTTCTTCAATGGGCAGACAAGCCTCAAAAAACTTTGCCGTCTCCCGTTCAAAGTCTTTCAATTCAGTCTGTTCAGCCTTGCAGAGTTCCTCCCGGAAATGTAGATACTGCTCCTTATTCATTGGGCAATTGAGATAAGCAGCGTCTCCCTTGTCGTAGCGAGAAGCGAGGAAAGCAATGTCACGATTAATCGATTCTCCCACCACAATCGGGCTGGCGGCATCGAAAAAACTCATGTATTCCATGCCCGTGAAGCGTTGCAAATCTGCCGCCAAATCGGGGGAAGTTAGAGGGCCAGTAGTGAGAACTGTAATACCTTCTGTAGGGATTTGCGGCAATTCGCCGCGCCGCAACTCTACATTAGGGTGAGAAGCAAGAGTTTCTGTTAGTTCGCTGCTAAATTTTCCCCGGTCAACGGCTAAAGCACCACCAGCAGGAACGGCGTGTTCGTCAGCTTTGCCAATGATAATTGAGTTGAGGCGACGCAGTTCTTCGTGTAAAAGACCAGCAGCGCGATCGCTTGACATTGCCCCAAAGGAATTACTGCACACCAATTCCGCCAAATGTTCTGAGTGATGGGCAGGACTAAACCGCTTGGGGCGCATTTCGTGCAGCACTACAGGCAACCCAGCATTGGCAATTTGCCACGCTGCTTCCGTCCCCGCTAAACCGCCGCCTATAACTTGAATTGGTTGTTGTTCCATCTAAATCTTTCTATCCCTAGTGCGGATTTTCTTTTAACGCAAAGGTCTACGCAAAGGAACGCAAAGAAATCCTTAGCGAATTACCTTAAAAAACCAAATTAACTGGCAGCACTCGCCGCGTTTTAAATATTTAACCATTGAGTAATAGTCCCAGGCACTGGCAAAAGAATGCTGACTAGAAGTGCTAACGCCAGCAATCCCCCAAAATCTCGCTTGTTGTCGAGTTCGCTGACATCGTTCAGCGCTGGTTCATCAGCTACAGGTATCAAGAATAAGAAAATTGCCCAGATAAACAAATCTGTCTGAACCAAAGACAATCCCAGCATCAGCAGCCTGGTAACTTGACCAATAGTAGCGCCAGTTCGTTGCCCAAACATAGCATGGACAATGTGACCGCCATCCAGATGTCCCACAGGCATCAACTTAAATGCCGTCCACACAAAACCAATGTAAGCCGCCACCGCTACCGGATGCAGCTTGATTGCCATATTCGACGTGAATTCAGTTCCCAGCGCCAATTTACTCAGCACGGTTAAAAACAGAGAAAACCGGGGATTGAGGGAAGTGAAGTTTAAAATATTCGATTGGTCGGACAGGGGAACTACCGCAGAATGAGCTAATCCCCACCACAATAGCGGTAACGCTACCACAAAGCCAGCTAGGGCGCTGGCAATGCCCACGTCGAATAATGCTTTGCGGTTGGGTATAGGCGATCGCCTTTGAATAAACGCCCCAAATGTCCCTAGGAAAAACGGCACGGGAATAAAGTAAGGCAGGGTGGTGCGAATTTTGTAATATTGGGCTGTCAGGTAATGACTTATTTCGTGGATGCCCAAAATGGCAATTAACGCTACAGCGTAGGGCCATCCTGCTAGTAACAAAGCTGGGTTTGATTGCAATTGTGAGTTAGAAACGCCTGCAATCTCCACCCCAACTAAAGTGGTGGTAAGCAAGGTAACGACCAGCAACGCCAAAGCTAAACCTGGTCGCTTCAAGGGTTCGGTGTTCTGTCGCGTCTCTGGGTGCGCTTGGGGATTGGGAACTAGAGCAAAAAACGGATCTTTGTTTAAACCTTCTTGAAAGACAACGAAGAAGCGATCGCTAAATAAATTCTCAATATTCTCCCTAATTGTCTTGTAAGCCACCTCTGGGTTAGAGCGCAACTTACCCCGACAAATCACCGCTTGCGGTCGATAATCAATGTTCTGGAGGTAGTAAATCGACCAGGGAAAGCAATTTCGGAGATTAGTTTCTTCTGTTTTATCGATGGGACGATAGCTACTAACCGGCACGGGAGGCACAACAGCCTTTACCTCAGTTGGATTCTGACTCTGATTTGTTGCCGCCATCTCTTGCGTTTTTGTCGAGGGTGTGTTACTCTCCCTGCGACCCATCTGAATCAACACCCAGTACAATAACGGGCAGACGACGAACGGAGCAATTTCCAACACTGGAGGCATCCGCGTGTCTTCACCGTAGACCAAAATCCAGCCAGTCCAAATCAGTGCAGGAGTCATCATCACCAGCCACAATAGCCAGACTGGCGTTCGAGTGATGGTGGCAAC
Organism: Trichocoleus sp. FACHB-6; assembly: GCF_014695815.1. NCBI lineage: Bacteria > Bacillati > Cyanobacteriota > Cyanophyceae > Leptolyngbyales > Trichocoleusaceae > Trichocoleus > Trichocoleus sp. FACHB-6. The sequence continues at coordinate 139,151 of NZ_JACJOY010000050.1, read as the reverse complement.
ACTACGCTTAACGATCAAGTAAGTAAATAGACCCAGTAAGATTAGGAGCAACCAGAGTTCCATGATATAAATCTGAATTGGTCTACAGGAGAATTAACGAGAGCAGCTTAAGCTTGCTAGCTACTCTAATCACTGGCAAAGTACAACCAGATTCTCCAGAATACAGCGCTTTCCTTCCCGCCTCACAGCTTATGGCAGAACACTCTGGGGCTATTAAATAACCTCTCGCTGTCCTTGATGCCATTTAGACTTTTCCACCCAATCTAGATAGATTGAGTGCCACACCCTATATTCCATTGTAGAAAACCCAGGCAATATCCTGAACGATTGTTTTAGAAGATGTCAGTTGTCCGTGGTTTTTCTCTCCCAATTCCCAATTCCCAATCCCTCAATCTAAATTTTGCGCTTGCAGATAAACTGTGAACACCGTACCTACACCCTCTTGAGAATTAAACTCAATCGTACCGCCGTGCATCTCCACTAGCTGGCGAGTCAAAGCCAACCCCAAGCCAGTACCCTCGTGCTGGCGATTTAGAGAACTATCAATTTGTTGAAACGCCTCAAACAAAAGATGCTGCTTATCTAGAGGAATGCCAATTCCTGTATCGGATACCTCAATCATCACCTTGTCGTCGATATACCCGATTCGCAGCCATACCTCACCCCCAGGCGGCGTGAACTTGACTGCATTTGAGAGCAGATTCAGCAAAATTTGCTTCACCCGCCGTTCATCGCCACAAAATTCTTCCCCCTGAGGCAACCCAGTAAAATCTTCCATCAAGCTCACTTGTTGAACTTGAGCTTTTTCTTGCAACAGTGCCAAGCATTCATGACCCACCGCCAGCAGAGAAAATTGACTTAGCGATAAAGATGCCTTACCTGCTTCAATCTTAGAGACATCGAGAATATCGTTAATTAGCTGCAACAGATGCTGTCCGCTGCGATGAATAATGTTGAGATATTCTTTCTGTTTAACGTTCAGTTCGCCAAAGTACGGCTGCATTAAAGCTGAAGACATACCAATCACAGACGTAAGCGGTGTCCGCAATTCATGGCTCATCGTTGCCAAAAACTCGGTTTTTGCCTGAGAAGCAGCATGAGCAGCAGTTAAGGCATCTTGCAGCTGCTCAGTGCGTTCCGCTAAAGCTTGCTTTGTTTTAAGTAGCTCGGTAATGTCGCGGGAAGTTCCTAAGCAAGCATAAACTTCGCCATTAGGGTGTTTTAGCGGCACTCGGAAAGTATCAAAGTGGTGAGTTCCGTCTGCGAAAATCAGCGTTTCCTGCTCGTGTAGAGTTTCTCCGGATTCAAATACCCGCAGATTTTGTTTGGCAAAAGAATTGGCAATTAGCGGCGGGAAGCATTCGATTATAGACCGTCCCTGAACTGAGTAACGGTTATCAAAGCCAATCGCTTTGGCAAAAGCATGGTTGCAAAAGCGCAGACGCATACCTTGGCGCTCTACCACAAAAATGTAATCTGGGTGAGCGTCAAAGAAACTTTCAAGCTCGGCGGTGCGCTCTTGCACTTGAACTTCTAAAGTTTGGTTTTGCTCTTGAATTTTTTGGTAGAGTGTCGCTTGGTAGATAGCGATCGCCAGCTGATCGGCAACTGTGGTGACAAACCGTAATTCTGACTCGTGCCAGTAGCGGGGATACTTATCCTGACAGAAGTTGAGGAAACCCCAGATAGAGCCACTGCGGTGAATCGGCACCATTAGCCACGCTCCGGGATATTTTACTGCCAACGAGCGATTAATCGGGTCATCTACTGTGCGCGTATCGCTCACCTGAACCATCTGCAAATTCCGCAGCGCTCTGGAATAAGGGTTATTTTGATCGGGAATTATCAGGTTCATGGCTGTGGGAACATCACAATGAGCGCGATACTCCACGAGCGGCTTCCAACATTGCTGAGCTTCTACATATTGAAAAATTGAACATCGATCTGCCACCAGGAGATGTCCCAATTCCAACGTCACCGTCTGAAAAATATGAGACACGTCTAGAGAAGCACGGATCTGGGCAACCAGTCGATTTAGCAGCGCTGTATATGTAATCCGTTCCTCGGCTTGCTGATAAAGATTTGACAGATCGTGCGCTCTGTGCATCAGATGGAGTGTGAGATGAAGTAATTGCCGCTCCCAAGGTTGCCAATCTCGCTGTTCATCCCATTGCTCAACCACCAGCAAACCAACGACTACAGACGTGCCACCTAGAGGCATGAGATTTTGCATCTCTAGATTCTGGTTCGGGTGTGTATGCAGCCATGTTAGAAAGGCAGATTTGGCTGCTCTGGCGCTAAGGTTTTGCTCAAGGTAAGAGTCCATAGGCGATCGCTCTATCGCCCAAGGATTAGATTGATGGTGTTGTAAAAGACACTGTTCCACCTTCGCCCAGTCGGGATAATGGTTTTGCCGCGAAGCAACGGGGATAGATGGAGCGTGAGCGATCGCACCCCAGATGACGCGCTCATCTTTGGGGCTATAAAACCCCATTAAACACCGACTGACCCCTAAATTCTCCTGAATTAATGCTGCCGAACCCTGCAAAATCGCCTGGACTCCTTGAGTTGTCCAGCTAAGGCGCAGCAGTTCGTGCAGTAACTTTTCTTGCTGTAACCATTGCTGCTGTTGCGAAGCTGTTGATTGGGGATTGGGGATTGGGGGTTGGAGAATTCTGGCTCTCCCCTGAACCCCTGAACCCCTTCTCCCACTCTCCCCCTGTAATTGTGTGGTAGAGAGCGCACTTACCAGCATTGAGGTAAATTCGCTTTGTGCTTCTGGCAGATTGGGTTGAGGATGCCAAGATGCGATCGCTTGCTCAAATATCTGCTTTGTTTCTGGTGTTAAGGCCAGACCGCTTTGAATTTCGGTGCAAATTTTGGCAACAATCCCTGGATCGAACACAAAGGACAACTCATAACACTTAGCGTCCGTTGGTGAGTCTTGGGCTGCTTTGTAGGCTAAACATAGCACGTTGAAGCGATCGCCCATTCCCAAAATCGCCACAGATGGCAGGGAAAGGGCGTTTTCAGTTATTATCTCCCCCAGTTCGACAGAGCAAGGGAAGCAGCAGCGTAGTGCCGCGTTCTCCCCCACCCTACTTACTGACTCCTGGGTTGCCAGTGTCAAATAACAGTTATGTTGAGACAAATCGGGCAAATCGTGGGGAGTATTTGATACCAAATCCGGACAAAGGTCGTCAAATGTGAAATCTGACTCGCCAGGTTTGATGAGTAACACTCTAGAATTTTGCTCTGAAGCCAAAAACTTTAGCAGTGAGTGAGCAACAGACAAAACAGATAACCGACTGATAGAGTATCTGGGATTATTTTGCAGAAAAACCATGAGCTTGAGCGCTGGGGAAAGGCGGTAAAAACACTCACCAGTTTTGGTGATTAGGCATGAGAAATTCAGTAACCGACAGGTCGCCGCATCGCAGTTCTTAACCCTCTCAAGTTTAGATTTTTCAACAATCTATTTATCGTCAAGCCTCTTGACTTATTTCCAATTTACGCTGGTCTTTTAATACAGAGTCTTAAGAACTAAGAACTGAGTAAAATATTGTCACTTTGTAGCTAATTTTTGGGATTACGAGAAAATCTCCCGTTAGTTACTCAGTTTTCATATCTTAGTTGTAAATCAAGTTGCACCAGCAACTACGGTTTTAGCGGTTAACACCTCCAATGCGGCTTGGTATTGGCTATCTGCCTGTGTACCGACCTGTTCAATAGTAATTGGCTCATTTGGCACTATTCGGTCTGGCGTGATACCCAATTTATGAATATCGTGGTGGTTTGGCGTTTCGTACTTGGCAACTGTCACCGCCAGTCCGGAGCCATCGGGAAGGTCAAACAAAGATTGAATTAAGCCTTTACCAAAGGTTTTATCACCCACCAGTTGAGCGCGACCATTATCTTGTAGCGCCCCTGCCAAAATTTCGCTGGCACTAGCTGTTCCCTGATTAACTAAAACTACCAGCGGAGCGCGAGTTAGTGCTGGTTGATTGGCATCAAAACTGCCCAAGATTCCTTGTCGGTTTACTGTATATACAATTGTGCCTTCATCTAACCAGAAACGGGCAATCTCAATCCCCGCTTGCAAAAGTCCGCCGGGATTATTTCTGAGATCGAGAATGTAGGCTTGTGCGCCTTGTTTTTCTAGTTTGGCCACAGCATTAGCCAGCTCAGTTGGAGCGTTGGCGCTAAACTGGGAGAGGCGAATGTAACCTACTGGTATCCCGGAATTGCGAGAATCTAATGCCGCATAAACTGGGTTGAGGGCAATGCGATCGCGTACCAGCTTGATTTCTTTTGGTGTTTCTGCTTCGTGTTGTACCAAAACGGTAACGCTGGTGCCTGCTGTGCCGCGCATCCGGGCAGCAGCTTCGTCGAGAGTCAGTTCGGCGCTTGACACACCATCAATTTCCAGAATGCGATCGCGCGATCTGATTCCGGCTTTTTGGGCTGGCGAACCGTCTAACGGTGCCACCACTTGCAACTGCTTCGTCTCTGAATCCAAAGCAATTTGCAGTCCCACACCCTGAAGCTCTCCAGAAGTATTCACTTGTAAACTTTTGTATTGGTCTGGTTTCAGGAACCGCGTGAACGGATCGTCCAGAATCCCAACCATTTTCTGAATTGCCGTATAAGTTTCTTCACGATTCGACAGCGGCTGCTTGAGAGCTTTTTGCCGCGCCAACCACCAATTTTGATGATTAAAAGTATCATCCACATAGGCGTTATTGACAATGCGCCATGCTTCGTTCAGGATCTGCTGTTCCTGCGTCAAAGCCAAAGCAGGCGCACTCAACCAACTAAAGGCAACGATAGTTTGTATGATCAGTACAAATAGAACCCGAAAAACTCGATTGTGCATAACACTCTAATCTCCCTTTCGGGCTATGTTACATTTTTTGTAGAGGCTACGCCTAGACAACCCGCAAGCGCTGCCTTTAAACTAGCCTCATCGAAACTGAAAGCCCCCCCCAAAGAGCGGCACACTGTCTCATAGGCTTCAATCGTGTCAAAAACAAGAATAAATTTTTAGGAACTCTGGCTTCATGTTTTCTAAGCAGGTAACTGATTCAAAAGCATACAACTGGTTTGAGGAACGCCTAGAGATACAGGCGCTTGCCGAAGACGTCACCAGCAAGTATGTACCTCCCCACGTTAATATTTTCTACTGCCTGGGTGGGATTACTTTAACTTGCTTTTTGATCCAGTTTGCCACTGGATTCGCGATGACGTTTTACTACAAGCCAACCGTCACCGAAGCTTTCTCCTCAGTACAGTATTTGATGACGGATGTCAACTTCGGTTGGCTGATCCGCTCCATCCACCGCTGGTCTGCCAGCATGATGGTGCTGATGATGATTCTGCACAGCTTCCGGGTGTACCTCACTGGTGGTTTCAAAAAGCCCCGTGAGCTGACCTGGGTGACAGGTGTAATTCTCGCAGTTATCACCGTTTCCTTTGGTGTTACAGGTTACTCCCTGCCTTGGGATCAGATTGGTTACTGGGCGGTTAAGATTGTCTCCGGCGTTCCAGCTGCTATCCCCATTGTCGGCGATCAAATCGTTGAGCTAATGCGCGGTAGTGAAAGTGTTGGTCAAGCCACTCTGACTCGCTTCTACAGCCTGCATACCTTTGTGTTGCCTTGGCTGATTGCAGTCTTCATGCTGCTACACTTCTTGATGATTCGTAAGCAGGGCATTTCCGGTCCTTTGTAAATAGTGAAAAATGGCTAATGGTTAATAGCCATTAGCTAAAAACCACTAGAAATCTCCAAACAAACCGTTAACAACTCATTAGGAGAACACTTCAAAAAATGGGAACTCTAAAAAAGCCGAATCTGGCAGATCCAGAATTACGTGCAAAACTTGCCAAAGGCATGGGTCACAACTACTATGGTGAACCTGCTTGGCCTAACGACCTACTCTACATCTTCCCCGTGGTGATTATGGGGACAATCGCTCTTTGTACCGGGTTAGCTGTGCTAGACCCCGCTATGGTTGGCGAACCAGCAAATCCCTTCGCTACCCCCCTGGAAATTCTTCCAGAGTGGTACTTATGGCCTGTTTTCCAAATCCTGCGGATTCTACCCAGCAAACTGTTGGGTATCGCCAGCATGACCGCTATTCCTTTGGCGTTGACTCTGATTCCCTTTATTGAGAACGTCAACAAGTTCCAAAACCCCTTCCGTCGTCCAGTCGCTACAACGGTTTTCCTCTTTGGAACCGTTGTTACCATCTGGCTTGGTATCGGTGCTACTTTCCCAATTGACAAATCTCTGACCCTTGGTCTTTTCTAAAACGGTCATTTTTGCGATTTAACGCCTGTGAGAGTTTCTTCAGCAGTTCTAAGGTGCAGCTAGGAAACTTTTACAGGCGTTAATTACGAAATAGTGATGATAAATATTTCCTACTGGTAGTCTTAACAGAAAGCGCTACTTAAACTTAATTGGGAACCGCAATCAGCTTTGAAAGTCTTTTGAAGAAGATGGTTTTTAAGGACTTGAAACATTGACCAACCATTCCAGTGCCTCTACCCCAACAGAAATAGAACTCCTAACATCCTGGGATACTGAAGTGGGAGAAAATACAGATTTTGCTGAGAAACTTAAGCCAGCCGCCAACCATGCTTTCATTTTTCTGAGTGTTTTTGATTGCGAAGGTGGCATTCAATCTTATGTCAAGGACATTTTGAAGTCCTATCTCTCGTTGAGACAAGCTAGGGGGGAGGTATTTTTGCTGAGAGATGGTTCTGGATGCCCAAATTCGTTTGAAGGTAAGAACCTGAAATTTCATTATTTTAAAGGTAAAACTCGTCAGTTAGAGCGATTGCAACTGGCAAGCGCATTTTTAAAGTATTTATTACTAAAACGCCCCCAGCACGTTTTTTGCGGTCACATTAATTTGGCACCACTGGTTAGATTCTTCTGTCAGCCGCTAGGGATTCCCTACACGGTGCTTACTTACGGAAAAGAGTTTTGGGAACCTTTAGGCATAAGCGAGCGCATAGCTTTGGCGCAGGCTTCAGGGATATGGACAATCAGTCGTTATAGCCGCGATCGCGCCTGTGCGGTGAATAACCTCGACCCCCACAAAGTGCAGATGTTACCCTGTGCGGTTGATGGAAATTACTTTACCCCAGGGCCGAAACCGCAGAAATTGATCGAAAGGTATAATCTTGCTGGTGCCAAGGTATTGATGACTGTGGCGCGGCTGTGGTCAGGCGATATCTACAAAGGCGTGGATGTGACAATTCGGGCAATTCCGGCGATCGCTCAAGTATTCCCAGAAGTAAAATACCTGGTGATTGGTCGCGGCGACGATCAAGCCAGACTCGCCCAGCTTGCCAAAGATTTAGGAGTTGCTGACCGAGTTGTATTTGCCGGGTTTGTCCCCACAGAAGACTTGGTAGAGCATTACCGCGTTGCTGATGCTTATATCATGCCTTCTCAAGAAGGCTTCGGCATTGTCTATCTAGAGGCGATGGCGTGTGGTATCCCGGTTCTATCTGGTGACGACGATGGTTCCGCTGACCCTCTACAGGATGGACGCTTCGGCTGGCGCGTCCCTCACCGCAACCCGGAAGCCGTTGCAGCTGCTTGTATTGAAATTTTTAAAGGAGGAGATCAGCGCTGTGATAGTGACTGGTTGCGAGAACAAAGCCTTGCTTTGTTTAGTAAGGAAGCTCTTGCGGTGCAGTTAAAACAGTTGATTGAAGGAACCGCCCAGGCGCAGAGAACGCAGAGGAAAGTATTGTAGGGGCTGCTACCCCTGTGCGCGGGCAAGCCGCGCACAGGGGTGTCGCATTTGAGGAATCTCACCCAACGCTAGCTCCGGCACCCCTCTCCGCTGGCGAGGAGGAGTTGGGGGTGGGGTTCTTTTGTTATCGGCTAGACAAACTTAATATTATTTGCCTTGACGACCTGGATTCCCAGGTGCTGCTCCTGCTCCTTCGTCGTTACTTGGTTGGTTACGATTTGAATTGCCTGGGTCGCAACCCTCTGGGCCATTACCTACGCCTTGGTTACAATTTTGACGCTGGTTAGTGCGATCGCGATCATCTACCTGACGGTTGTTACCAGGGGTTTGTTCCACCTCACGGACTTGAGTCGGCTGAGGTGTCGCTTCTTCTCCTACCACGTAGGGTGAGGTGATGTTGCTAGCTTTGCCACTGCTGACTAAGGCTTGGTAGAGGAAAGCCGAGACATCTGCACGAGTTGCTACTTCATTGGGTTTGAGTAACTTGATGTCGGGATAGTTCACTACCAGACCGCGTTCCGTAGCTGCGGCGATCAAACTGCGATCGCTACTAGGAATAGTAGAGGCATCGCTGTAAGCTTGCAGCAGGGTTTCGGTAGTGGTGGTGGCAGAAGAGTAATTCATTCCCTTTGCCAAGGCTACTAAGATGTCAAGACGAGAAAGATTTTGCGTGGGGTTGAACTGGTTGCCAGAAGCGCTCAAAAAGCCCATTTCATAAGCTTCTCGGATGGCAGTATATGCCCAGTAGTTTGAGGAAACATCTCTGAATGCGATCGCATTCCTGACTTTATTCTTCTCAAACGCCTTCCGAATCATCGCCGCAAACTGGGCGCGAGTCACCGGCTGATCGGGACGGAAACGACCATCGGGGAAGCCTTCGATAATCTCCAAGGATGCTAACTCGGCAATAAAACCTTTTGCCCAATGTCCCTGCGGCACATCCACAAAACTCGTCTGAACAGTTTGAGCCGCCGCCGCCACCTGTTGATATTGGGAAAGCAGTTGGCTAACTTGGTAGATGGCGTTACCAGCACCTACGTCCACCACTTGCACCAGCTTACCAGGTATAGATGTCAAAACCGCCGCTAAGCTTGAGCTGTAAGCGCTCATCGTCTGGCTGGCGAGTGCATATTCACCACTGGTAAAGGAAGTAGGATAAACGTTGGTTGCAGCAGAGGCGGATACTCCGCTTAGCTGGAAAGAGCTGAGGTTAAGCTGCTCAACGCTACTGAGGAAGGTGACGCGCTCCTGGCTATTAATTTGAGTGTAGTAGTTGTAAACAGTGGTGCCGCTGTCAATATTGCCATCGGCGTTAGCATCAATCCCGTATACTGTCCGAACTACGCGCACTTGGGAAGGGTTCGGCGGCAGAATTAAGTTAACCGCGGCGTTTTCCGAGAGAAGTTCAAACTCGCTGTAACCAATCAGGCTGTTTTGCAAATTGTACAAGCGAACTACGACGCGATCGCCTGGTTTTACCCCTTGGACAAACTTAGCCTTTTGTTTGATTTTATACTTGAAATCACCCAGATATTTCTCTTGGGTATAGCTATTGCTTTGTTTCTCCTTCAGCGAAACGCGAGCAATCACATCAGATAAAGTGCCTGCTGGTTGCAGAACCGTGAGGCTAAATCCTGCTGACTGGCTGACTGCAACTGTAGACGGCTGTGTGCTTGTAGTGCGCTGCTCAGTAGTCGTTCGTTCCTGAGTCGTGGTTTCGGTTCTCAGCCGAGCAGTCAGAGTCTTGGTAGCCGCTTCATCCCACTTTACCAAAGAACCAGATTCATTAGCCCGATATATCCAGAGGTCTTTTGTTTGGGCGTTGGCTACCAGCACCACCCAGCCGGGAACAGTAGCCTCAGTGCAAGCAACACCGGCGGTAGTGATACCCAAACAACCATTTGACCAAGTTTGCCTTGCCACCTGAAGGACGCGAAGGGTAGAATTTTCCACACCCGTCCGCTGGACAATATCTTTTAAAACGGCATCAGCAACAGGTTTCGGCAACTCAACAGCTTCTTCTTCTGCTGGGCTTACAGCAGGCTGCTGCACTAATATTTGTTCTCCAGACTTGCCAGCTTGTGTAATTTCAGAAGGTAAGGCACTTGCAGTAGTGGCAATACTAAGACTCGTAGCAGCTAATACCATGCTGCCCAAAAAAGCAAAGGAACTTCGATTCATCGCGCTGTTCTCACACCTTTATAAACCGTTAGAGTGACTGTGAATGCGGTTAGAATGTTCCCTGATTTCTCTTTTTTTAAGTCATAAAACACTAGGATAGAAAAAGAGTTTATAAATTTTAATAATTCTTGTGACTACCCAACAGATAACAACAACAAGCACGTTTGAAAAACTCAACTGGGCTTGGCAAGGCTACAAAATTCAGTACACAGTGATGGGAACTGGTCGTCCCTTGGTACTGATTCATGGCTTTGGAGCCTCTATTGGACACTGGCGGAAAAATATACCAGTGTTAGCAGCAGGAGGGTATCGGGTGTTTGCGCTGGATTTGCTGGGATTCGGCGGTTCTGATAAGCCAGCGTTAGATTATACCGTGGAGTTGTGGGAATCACTGATACAAGATTTCTGGACAACGCACATTCAGGAGCCAACTGTATTTGTGGGTAACTCTATCGGCGGACTACTGGCGCTGATGATGGTAGCAAATCATCCAGAGATGTCTGCTGGTGGGATTTTGATTAACTGTGCTGGTGGTCTAAATCATCGTCCAGATGAGCTAAATTTACCTTTGCGGTTGGTGATGGGAACTTTTACTAAGCTGGTGAGTTCCAAAATTGTTGGGCCATTTTTGTTTAACCGCATCCGCCAGAAAGACCGCCTCCGTCGCACTCTCCGCCAAGTTTACAAAGACCCAGAAACGATTACAGATGAACTGGTAGATATGCTTTACGATCCGTCTTGTGACACTGGCGCACAGCAGGTTTTCGCTTCAATTCTGACTGCACCCCCTGGCCCTAGTCCATCAGAGTTGTTGCCAAAAGTACAACACCCGTTGTTGGTACTCTGGGGAGAAAATGACCCTTGGACACCGATTAAAGCTGCTGAAATCTACAGAAAACTAGGTGAAACTGGTCAACCTGTTGAGGTTGTGGGCATTCCCAAGGCGGGTCACTGTCCCCATGATGAAAGACCAGACATTGTGAATGAGTTGATTTTGGATTGGTTGGCGAAGTATAGCAATCCTATTTAACTTGTGAACGAATATTCCCCCTGTAGGGACACGGCAGTGCCATGTCCCTACAGAGGTTCACGAATCATTTAGGATTGCTATATCAGTCTTAGTCAATTATTTTGAAAACAGCTAAGAAAGAGCAAGGTAATTCTGAGATTCCGAGCAATTTATTTATGCCCCGAACTATGGCTTCTGGGATATATGCGATCGCGCACATTGGTCATCTGAAGCTCTACGCTGGTGATGCCAGCAAAATTCAGGTGACATGGCCTTTGCTACTGGCTCAACTAAATAGTGGGACTTACCCTAATGCAGCGTTGCAAGAGGTGTGGAACCAACAAGGAGATAAGCGCCGCTTCACATTTCACACAAAGCCAAATATTATAGGCGATACGGAAATTGTGGGTATTGAGCAACTTGTTGACGATGCTTAATATAAACGGAGCTGTTGCAGACATAAAATGAAATGGTATAAGAAAGACCCGATGCGAGTTTAAGAAAGGAAAGCACCACTGCGTCTCTTACAGTGATACATCAAACTCGTGACGAGTATAGTTAAGAAGGTGCGGTAGGAACTATTGAATGCTATATCGCAAAGATCCAGAGGGGCTTCTCGCGATCGCGCAACCTGCTCATGCGTGGGTTTCCGGTCAGTTGGCGCGTGCTTGGGGAAATGAATATTTTGGCAATTTGGCACCCAGAGAAGATGTCTGTATGGGTGCAGAACAACACGATATCGGCTGGTTTTCGTGGGAAAAGATGCCCACCTTCAACCCCAAGACGGGTTTGCCGCACAGCTTCACAGAGTTGCCACGAAAGATACACATAGATATTTGGTCTGGGGCGGCAAGATTAGCGATCGCGCTGGGGAGATATCCGGCGCTTTTGGCTTCGCTGCATGGTACGCGCCTCTACGAGCATTACGATGCTACCCATGATTCGCCAGAAGATGCCCAGCTTGTGCAGAAGTTCCTCGTGCGCGAACAGGCTTTCCAAAAGGAACTAATTGCCACTCTCCGCAACGATCCTGATTACGCAGCCTACACTACACCAGAAGCGATCGCCCGAAATCAGCAGTTAGTTGCAATATGGGATGGTCTGTCACTTATCCTGTGCATGAGGCTCTTAAAAGAGCGATTAGTTGAGAAGGTTCCCACCGCTAACGGGGAAACGACGCTGAAACTAACGCCCCTAAATGGCGATCCGACGCGAGTGAGTGTGAATCCTTGGCCTTTTGCAAAAGAGACGGTGACGCTGGTTTGCGAGGGACGTTATTTGTCGGAAACATTTGCAGATGAGGAGACGATGCGGAACGCGATCGCGATCGCTCCTTGGACGACAATAAAAACCCACCTCAGCCCAGAATGAAAGGGGCTGGGGGCTGGGGGCTGGGGACTAGGGACTGGGCGCTGGGTAAAACTTTTTCCCAATTCCCAATTCCTGCTTTTATAGTGCATCCAAACGTCTATCTTAGGAATTGTTATAAGAACTTAAGATAGACGACTATTTTAATAATTTTTAGTATAAATGAAGCAGTAAGGAAGTTAATTTTTGTCAAGACAGGGTGGTGAATTTTTCCAGTTATAGAGGCAATACGTGCCATGCAGAAATATCAACCAGAGCGTCAACTGGCAGAAGATAAAGCATCTACTGATCCTTCTATAGGGTTTAGCGAATTGAATAGTCAGGATGAGAATCAGCTTTTGCGGGAGCAGGTTGACACTTTAAAACTAGAGCTTAGTTACCAGAGTCAACAACTGCAAGAAATACAGCAAGAGTTAAGTAATACAAACCACGATTTATGTACCGCGCTTATGGCAGAGCGGTTAACGCTTGATGAAGCTAAGGAATTAGCTAAAGAAATTGTGATAACCCAAAAGCCTATCAGGGAATCTTTAGCCCAGCTGCTAAGTGCTATCTATATCTCTCCAGTCGAATCATGGGAGCTAGGGTGCATACCAAAGCCGACTCTTGCTGATCGTAGTCGGTTTAGCTCTGAGGCTAATAAGTTTAACGAGCGGTTTGACGAGCTTAAGACTCAGTTAACTACATTTCAGGGTCAGCTTGCTAGGTTTAAGGTTAGGCGTGAGCAGCTGAGTGTTCAAATTAAGGCTATTACTGAGACTAAGGAATAATTTGATAGCTGCTATCATAAGTCCTAAAAAATTTTCTGGTTCTCAGTGCCATACATGGCACTGAGAACCAGAATAAAAAGTCTAATGCTCCACTGTATTGTCGTAACGCTCCCGCGCTGCCTGCATCTCATCTATGTGGGTTTCAGCCCACTTGCAGATAGTTCCTAATGGTTCTATCAGCGTCTCTCCCAAAGGTGTTAAAGAATACTCAACTTTAGGCGGGACAACCGGGTAAACTTTTCGCACAACTAGCCCGTCACGCTCTAAGTTGCGTAGCGTTTGCGTCAACATTTTTTGCGACACACCGTTAATCTGTCGCTGAAGTTCGCTGTGGCGCTTGGTGCCAAAAGAAAGGGAATAAACAACAATAACACTCCACTTGTTAGCAATCGTGTCTAATACTTGCTGCGTGGGGCAATTGGCATTGAAAATGTCGGGTTCGGGAAATTTAGGCACTATTTGGTAAGTACAGCACTTTTTAGTACCTACTTGTTAAAAGATTTGTACTATTGTAATCATACCTATAGGGGAATGAATTAAATAGCTTGCGTGCATTTTACACCAATGTACGGATAAGTTTAGGCACTGGTATTTGAGTTAATAAATTAAGGGAGTGAACAAATGCAAATTGAAGGTGCAGTTGCGCTGGTGACAGGTGCAAATCGGGGAATTGGCAGGCAGTTTGTTGAGGCATTACAAACAGCGGGGGCAGCAAAAATTTATGCCTGTGCGCGTAAAGCTGATTCAGTTGCAGAGATAGTCTCTACTGACCCGGAACGGATTATTCCCATCCAACTCGACATCACCGATGATAAATCCGTCAACGATGCTGCTGCCAATTGCGGCGATGTCACTCTGTTAATCAACAATGCTGGTATAGGGTTTGATGCAGGTTTGATCGCTGCGCCGGATTTGTCTGACGCCAAAACTGAGATGGAAGTTAATTATTTCGGCACGCTGAAAATGTGCCGCGCTTTTGCTCCCATCCTCAAAAACAATGGCGGCGGAGCGATCGCTAATATATTATCCTCGCTGGCTTTAGTAAATCTTCCTGCCCGTGGAAGCTACAGCGCCTCAAAGGCGGCTGCATTGTCGATGACGCAGGGAGTACGGGCTGAATTGGTGGCGCAGGGAACTCTAGTTGTCGCAGTGATGCCAGGAACGGTTGACACCGATTTCAGCAAAGACTATGACAGACCGAAGACACCCCCGGCTGAAGTGGCTCAGGCGGCCTTGCAGGCAGTCATTGATGGGGTGGAGGATGTCTATCCTGGGGAGGAAGCGACATATACGATTGCTCAACTGAGTAGCGATCGCAAGGCTGTCGAAAAGCAGCTTGCCCAATTTCTCCCCAATTTATAAGTCCTCAGTAGAGTGAGCAATATTTGCGTAGAAATATTTCAGCTCGAATCAATAGTTACAGGATTTAAAAAGTGGGCAATACCTACCTTTTTGTATGTGAGTAATAAATAATGAATGACACAATTTTAGTAACTGGTGCCACCGGAACCGTTGGCAGTCAAGTCGTCAAAAAGCTGGCAGAAATTGGCGCAAATGTTCGGGCTGCTTTACGTTCAACCAGCAAAGCAGAAAAGTTAAGTGGAGTAGAAGTTGTAGAGTTTGACCTGAACAAGCCAGAAACAGTTCAATCCGCCTTTACAGGAATTGATAAACTTTTCTTGGCAACGCCGCTAGTTGCCAACATGGTAGAACTGGACGCTACAAGTTTAGAAGCTGCCAAAAAAGCAGGAGTAAAACAACCTGATTTCGGGTTAATTAGTTGGCATTGCCTATTTTGCTAACCCATGAGGCATTAGCTGGTTGGAACGAGAAAAAATAATTATTTATTTTTTCCTTTTGCCTTTTAATTACCCAACCTTAAAACCCATTTCCAGCAGTCCTTGGCGTAGCCTGTTTGCTTCTTCTGGGTTGTGTTGCTGGTGCAACGAGATCGCTTGGCGAAATGCCTCTACACTCTCGATTACATTACCAATTTTCAGCAGCGCTACTCCCAGATTTTGGTAGGCTTCTGCATATTCTGGATGGAGTTTTGTGGCGTGCTGGTAAGATGCGATCGCATCCCGCAATCTTCCCATCGCCTTCAAACTCATCCCTAAATTGTAGTAACCTAAAGCCAATTTAGAATCGATTTTCAAAACAGTTTGGTAAGCTTTTTCAGCGTTGGCAAAATCCCCCGCAGCCATCAACAAATTACCCAAATTGTTATAAGCACCGAGTTTCAACTTTGGCAAAATTGGCTGTTTAATTGCCGTTTGATAATGTTTTGCCGCCTGAGTAGGGTTGTCAAGACGGGTGTAAGCATTGCCTAGATGGTAGTGTAACTCGTACAAAACAGAAGCATCAATATCAGTTGATTTCAAACCTTGTTCTAGAAGTTCAATTCCCTTACTCGTTTCGCCAGTTTGGACGTATAGCGCCCCCAGTTTGCTGCAATCGTAAGGATCGTTAGGATGAGTTGCCAAAAAGCCTTCCATTGCCGCTTGCGCTCTGGCATATTTATTTAAAGATGCGATCGCTTCCGGTTGATAGCCATAGTGCAAAATCGCCACATCTGGCAAAGTGACAATCTGCCAATTTGGTTCTCGTTGCAACAATTCGCTAACGCTATCATCGACCATTGCATGATAAGGACGGGAAAAGCGCATATCTGGGTGATTGCGAAATAGACGCGAAACTAGAGAATAAGGGGATTGCGACGCGCCGACTTCTTGGCGGATAAGATTGATAACGAGGTAGCGATCGCTTTCAATTGTCTGCTTTATCTGCGGTACAATTTCCGGAGTCAGCACCTCATCCGCATCCAAAACCAAAACCCAATCACCCTGCACATATTTCAGCGCCTCATTCCGCGCCGCCGCGAAATCATTACACCATTCAAAATAGTAAACTTTCGCCCCGAAACTTTTGGCAATTTCCACTGTTTTGTCAGTAGAACCAGTGTCTAAGACTACAATTTCATCTACCAAATCTTTAACACTACTGAGGCATCTAAGTAATGATGCCTCTTCATTTTTCACAATTATGCAGAAACTTAGCTTCATTTTGTACCGTTAACTAACTTAAGCGTTTTTGCTACTTGGGTAAATAACCGGAGTTTCATACCCTTTCGCTTGTTGTTAATGACTAATAGACTTCTTGGATTCATGTCCCTGGAAATAAATTTCCGGCTTAAAGTTTAAACCCCTTTTAACGGGTTGAAATATTTACCCAGGAATCGTGACGATGACTTTAGTTATAAATGCAAGAAGTCTAATGACTGTAGCAGCATTGCGGTAGAAAATTTATCGCAGTCACCAAAAGATCCAAGGCGCAATGGTGTGCTTTGTACCGCTTCCGCTAACGCCGCTACTTACTCACACCTCGGATGCAGCCCACCTTGATCGCAGATAAAGCGAATTTGTTTAGTTTCTAAATTCTTAACTTTGGAAAAATCAACGCCCTTGACACGAGCCGATGACGCTGCTGGCGGTAATTCTTGAATAAATTGATCTGGCTGGCGCGGTTTTGCATCGGCAAAAGTTGCCCCTTGAAAATCTGCCCCTTCTAAATTCGCGCCGCGCAAATCGGCGGCGCTGAGGTTGGCGTTGCGAAACTTGGCATTTTGCAGCTGAGCCTCGCTTAAATTTGCTCTCGTCAATTTAGTTGAGCTGAGGTCGGCATTTTGGAGATTTGCATTACGCAATTGAGCCTCTGTCATATCTGCTCCTTGCCAGTTTGATTGAGTAAGTAGGGCAAAATCGAACTTAGTACCGACGGCTCTCACCTTTCCCAGACGCGCACCAGAGAGATTTGACTTGGTAAGGTTAGCATCACCTAAATCTGCTCCTGTCAGGCTGGCATTTTCTAACACGGCTTGACGCAAATCTGCTTCTATCAGCTTGGCGCTGCTGAGGTTTGCTCCCACCAGTTGAGCATTAGATAAATTTGCGCGGTTTAGGGTGGCGCGGATCAGGTTGGTGCGATTCAGGGGGACTTGGCTTAAAAAAGCGTCCGTTAAGTTAGCTTCTTTCAAGTCAGCACCGCTTAAGTCGGCAATCCAATCATCAAATGTGCCAAGTCGCCCGTCTTCACCAGCACCGAAGAAGCGGCTACCGCGTAAACTGGCACCTGTGAGGTTTGCCCCTTTGAACTGTATCCTCGATAAATCAGTTTTGTCCAGAACTAGGGTGAATGGGGCAGGTTCTGTGGTTACTTTATCGAGGTTGGTGCGGCTGAGGTCAGTATTCTGGATTTGAGTAGTATAGATGCTGAGAATTTTCGCGATCGCTCTTTTGGTTGCTCCCAGTCGTCTTGCAATTAACTGTCGTTCTTCTAATGCACTACCGCGCAGCAGCGCTTCGTCTTTTTGCAAGGCCAGATTCAAGCGTTGCAAGTATGGTAAAGCTTTCGGCCCCACGCTCACCAAAGCTTGCTGAGTCGTGTCAATCAACCTCGGAGCAACTTCCTGACCGAGTAAATCTACTAAGAAAGGAACAGCACGGGAATCCTCAAGCCTTGCCAGCGCTAAAATTGCACTGCGTCGTTCCTCTATTTGGTAGGGGTAACTTTGGCTCAACTGATTCACCAGCGCCAAAAACACCTTGTTATTCTGTTGTTTAGCGTCGCGCCAGTTTGCCTGATTTTGAATATATATCTGAGTGCCAACAAAGGTTCCCAGGATAGCAATCATGGTGGAGACGGCGGCAATCAGCAGCATCGTGCCGGGGTGCTGGCGCATCCAGTACCACAGATGTAGCTTGCGCCCTCTGGAACCTGAAGATAAAACGATGGTGGTGACTTTTTCGTGACGTTGGTCGTCTGCCTCACTCCAACTACTTTGCACCTCCAGCGTGACTGGCTTTTTGGATCGCAGAGGTATTCCCCGGTCAGCTTCTGGGTAGGGTGTAAAAGTCGCGCTATCGATAACAAAGGTTCCGGCGATTCTGTCGTGCAGGGTGCGGCGTTCTGGATCAAAAAGTGCGATCGCATTCTCCCCCAACCACATCAACGCCGCCAACCCCAGCAAAATGCCTAAATCGGGAAAAGCGCCGCTGTAGCGCCAGATTAGATAAGCCGTCGTAAAGGGTAATCCCCACCTACCTAAGCCTTCCCGCCACACGGCGCGGATTAATCCCGGCGGGTCGCCCGACTCCGTTACCACTTGTACGCCTAAAGACCGCTTGGGGGAAGTTTGACCCTTTTTCCCCAATAAGTACAGTTGCCGCCCTACCACGAGGACAGGAGCCGCCAATGCCGCGCACCACAACAAATTTGTGAGTGGGGGAACTTGCTGGTTTGTATCTCGGCGGGGAACCGCTAAAGTTTGAGCGATCGCATCCTTGGTATTCGCCAGCACTGGGTTTAGGGGAACAGTTTCCGTAGCGGTGCAAGGCCACGTTCCGGTACACGACTTGGCTACAAGCCCGATGCTGTAAGGAACTAAGGCACTAGCAACAACCAGAGAAATTTCCACGATGCTAGCAGCGCCACGTCGTAGACCTAGTGGCAATTGGTGCAGCTGTATTCGCCACGCTGGGCTTTTCCGATTCGAGGCTTTTTTTACTTGGGTAGCCATGCAAGCATTCCACAACGGCGCTGACTAAAGACTAGAGACGGTGAAGCGTAGCGTCTCTAGTCTAAGAGGATGTCCCAGAAGTGTCAAAAGTTAGTTTGATCCCCCCCAGCCCCCGCGAAGAGAGCGCCGCTGCGCTAGAGAAAAGGGGGGGAGAATCAAGTCTTAGTTCCCTCTTTTTAAGGGGGATGCAAGGGGGATCTCCACCCTCTAAGCCTCTCGATTATGACTTTTGAGACATCCTCTAAGGGTTTATTCTGCGGACTTGGGGGCAATGAAAAATTTGTACACCAAGTACACTATCCCTGCCAATATTCCCAGACTGATCAAGGATGCAGTCAGGTACAAAACGCTTCTGAGGATGGCAAAACCAACTACAGCCGCTACTGCGATCGCCAATATTTTACCAACACCAGGCAGCCCGTTAAACCAGTTAGTGACTCTGTTCAACAGAGATTTGACTGTAGGATATTCCTTAGTCGTGATCTGGATAGGTTGTCCCGCCTCGGTTTCCACGGTTGGCGAGGATGGTACTTGCTCGATTTCGGCTTCTAGTTGTTGAATTTTACGCTCTAAGTCTTGATTTTCTTGAGGATTCATCTTTGGTTTTTATACTCGCTTACAAAACAGGCACATTGGCACTTAGCTATGCCTTTATGTTTGCGATCTTAACCAAGGTTTGTTTCCAAAACACTAGGACTAAAAAAAATAACAGTTTCTTTGGATTGGGAATTGGGAATTGGGAATTGAAAAAGAATCCTGCCCAGTCCCCAGTCCCCAGTCCCCAGCACCCAGTCCCCAGTCCCCAGCCCCAGACAGTGACACTTGAGAAATAGGAACATATCCATAACACATTTAGCTTCTAATGTAGGAAGCTGATAGTATAAATGCCCTTAAAAAGGCAAGGGGATGACATGATGAAGACACTTTCTCAGTTGATGGTTGTTCCCGCGACCTTGGCTTTGATTTTGGCGGGTGCTGGTGTGGCTCGTAGTGATGCCCCAGTGATAGAAATTACGCCGAAATTGCAGCGCGATCCGCTTCAGATGAGCGGTACATCTGGCGGGCAAAAAAACAGCAATTGCGGTTATATTTCCCAGACACCGAATCAAGTGGTTAGGGTAACGGCAGACAAAATCGACTATTTGCGCCTGGGCGTACAAAGCACCACTGGTGAGCCTACGTTGCTGATTGATGGACCAGGAGGACGCTTCTGCGTGTTGGCAGATAAAGCTTCTGGAGACAATCCAGAAATTTCCGGAGTTTGGCTGCGCGGTAATTACTCGGTCTATGTAGGCGATCGCACTGGCGGCAAGCATCCTTATACCTTATATATCACGCAACAAAACAAGTAAATAGCTCATGGCAAAAGTTAATGGCTAATGGCTAATTGTTCAAGAGCCATTAGCCATTAACTTTTGGCTTTTTCAGTCTTCTAGCTGTTTAGCTAATACCTCAACCGCTTCGACATCAATAGTTCCGGGAGGTGTCAAGCGGTTAAAATGTCCCTGTTCTATCTTGAGTGGTTCGTTGCAGTTGGGGCATCGACACTCAGTTCGATTCAAAGCGCGGAATTCATAGTTACAGACGGGACACTCGTCACCAACTAAGTTGCGCTGCAACCACCAGCGAAAACCGAGGAAGGCGATCGCAGGCGTGATGAGGATTAACCCAATCAGAATCATAAACGACTTAACTAACCAGCCCAGCCCAATCGACCCCAGCAACCAAATAATCAGCAGAAGGGTAAGCCAAGAGCCGACGCCAGAAAGCTTGAACTGAAAGGTATTGGTGCTGTTCTGGTTCACGGCAGTCTCCAATGAAAGCTTGCGTTGTATGGAATAGTTCCATCGTAGTTCAGATTCAATTGTCTCTGTTAACACAAGCCAGTGCAATAAGTGATCGCCGCCTGATGTCAGTTCGGTAGGATGCGATCGCGTTGTTTAATTACGCCTATAGCAGTTCTAAACCAGTTGTGAAAAATTTTTTCGTTTTTAGCGCTCTCGTCAGGAGAGCGACTGGCTCTCCTGATAGTCCCACACTTTACAAATGAAAGAGGATTGCTATATCTAATTATTCTCCGTTCCTCATATAAATTTCTCTACTAGGGAATGGAATTGTTATTTCTTCTTGCTGGTAGCGGCGATGTAATCTTTTAATAAATTTATGTTTAGCAACTCGCTGATCCAAAAATTCATTTACCCTGAGAAATACCGTAAAGTTTATACTATGATCTCCAAAGTTTTGATAAAGTAAAAATGGCTCAAATCCAGTAATATCTGGCGCAATTTCTTGCATAACCTCCTTAGCCACCTCGATGGTTACTTTTTCAATGTGTTCCAAGTCGCTATCGTAACTGACACCTACCGGAACGTTCAAAGTAATTTCTTTGGCTGGCAAATGATAGTTAGTAAAAATAGCCGAAGCCAGCTTGCTGTTTGGTACAATAACTACATTGTTAGGCAGTTCTTTAATAACTGTATTTCGCCAAGTGATATCTACTATATAACCTTCTTGCCCGGTTTCAATTTTTACATAATCGCCAGTCCTCACTTGTCCGGAAATAATCAGATATAAACCTGAAAACAAATTTGACAGAGTATCCTGAAACGCCAAAGCTACAGCTAAACCACCGATTCCTAAAGTAGCCAGAATTGGTGTAATAGAAATATTTAGAGTTTGCAGTATCGTCAATATCCCGAAAACAAAAACGATAATCCTCGCTAAATTAGAAAGTAATGATGCTGAAATTCCTTGGATTCTTTGAGCTAATAAATTAACAAAGCCAGCCGCAAGTCTAGCTAAGACTATCGTCACTGAATAAAGAAATAGGACAGTCAGAAACTTTTGTAGGATATCAGAAATTTTGTCGGAAATAATGCCATTTAGCTGAAGGCTAATAACCGCACCATAAAATCCGGCAATAATAAACCAGATTTTAGTTATGCCCCGCAGGGAATAAAAAAATAGATCGTTTCCTGGCAATCGAGTTTTAGCGGCAAATCTTTTCAGATTGTCGAGGAAAAATTTCTCAAAAATCCCCCCAGAGATTAATCCGACTAAAATTAATCCTAGGGGGACAATCCATTGCATCATTTTGAGTAAATCCTAATTAATTAAAAAACGCGATCGCATCTCTACAAGGTTAAGATATTTGCCTTAAGTTGGTTAAGATTTTCTGGGCTTAGAGTAACTTTCACTTCTACCTGCTGTTGAGTATCGCGTAAGGTAAGGATTTGGTTTTCACCAGCAGCAGTAACTTGCATCTGGGGATTTTTCAATTCCATCTTTTGATAGATGATTTCTGGTATTCCAACCCTAATCACAAGTTCTTTTTGGGATTGTGGATAGATATAGATTTGCTGACGCTGGTTATCTAATTCGAGTTTTCGAGGTGTGGTACTGCGTTCTCTATCTTCATCGGCTTTGTGCCAATAGAGAGTGATACCGCGAATTTCAGGTGTTTTTAGCTGAAATACTTCGTCAAAGCGTTGGGTTTCCCAATCCAGTTCGATGACATCGCCGCTTTGGGGAATAATTCGCTGTCTCCAAGCAATTTTTTTATCCGCGAGGCTTGCCCACCATTCACGGATGGTAGCAAAGTTATTAGCATTGTCGGGGTTGTTGCTGCCTTGTTGCCAGACGATTTTTGGTTGCATAACTGCTTACTGATTTCTCTTCTCTTTATTACAGTTTAAACCGAAGGTTCCCGTCCCGAACTCACTCGCAAAGAATTTGTAACTCACGTTTGGTAAATTAAGGAATATTAATTTAAACAGGATAATATTATGCAACTAGACATTCGTAAATCGAGAGTTTAAGAATATCATTGCATGGCAAAAGAAAAACTATATTCTGCTGATACAATTGCTGATTATTAGGTTTTAGATGTAAAGAATCCCTAATTACGCGGGTTTCGGCCAAGTGCTATCAAAATGGTTAACGAGATGTTACTGGGGGAAGATGCCAGTATTTCGCCGCTGATGTTTTCTTTTTGTAATATGGGTATCGCGTCGTACCATCAATATTTTAGTTCTAGCGATCGCATCCTCTGACTAAGTTTGGGTAAGCGCGATCACTTATTCCTTGATTCGCCCAGCCTAAAATTGGGTAAATGCCGTGGTGGTAATGCTAAGCAGGATTTAGCGATCGCTTATAAGATGATTTCGGCGTTTGTTTGGCGGTTCCCGCCGTCGGGTTGCAAGTACCCGACCAGAAGCGATTAAAACGAACCGCAGAGGAAAGAGAGAATATCCCAATGGAAGCACAATATGCAGAGGTGTACTGGGGGCGAGGAAATAAGCGATAGGATGCTGGGGTTCTAGGTGCGATTGCTTAAACAAACTTTATTGTGCCAAACCACCTCCAACCTCGCTAAGAAATCTTAGCGCACCCATCCCCCCAGATCAACTGAAAAATATTGCTCAATACACTTTCAATTCTGATAATATGCCACAAGCGGCTAAAGAAAGATTAGAAAAAGCGACAGGTCAAAAAAAATGGCTTCAGCGTCTATTACCTTTTTTAGGAGAATCTTTGTAGAGACGTTGTCTACAGCGTCTCTACACAAACAAAACCTACTCACGCAGGTTTCATCAGACGCTATATATTAATTCTAAGTCCGCGCAGGCGGACGAAAGTTTGTATAGCCGCGATTTCAATCGCCAGGTATTTTGGCATATGTATACTCTCCCGATGAACTTGTTATTTCTTCCCAAACTGGATCTATTTGTTTACCACCTCAGAAACGGGTTGGGAGACAATCCTATGCAAATAGAAGAAAATCAGCAAGCCTTCTGGAATAACTTCCCCCCACAGTTACA
Source organism: Trichocoleus sp. FACHB-6 (assembly GCF_014695815.1). Lineage (NCBI taxonomy): Bacteria > Bacillati > Cyanobacteriota > Cyanophyceae > Leptolyngbyales > Trichocoleusaceae > Trichocoleus > Trichocoleus sp. FACHB-6. Next base: position 115,659 of record NZ_JACJOY010000050.1, on the reverse strand, counting down.
AGGAATACTCGCCTCTGCTGAGGAGGCAATTTTTACCGATCCAGATTACCTGGAATTACTAACTCTTGCAGGGGAAACTGAAGCTTTTTATACTTTTAGCGATCGCGTCGATGGATATCCCGTTAAAGGCTTTTATTATCCGGTGCGCTTCAGCGATAATTACGGGCTTTTGTTTAATTCTCAAATCGACGATCGAGATTATCTACAATCGTTTAAATGCTTCCCAACTCTTAGAAAGCTCGCAGCTGATAAACAAGGTAATATTGGCAAAACCTGGATAATTTCTGGGGTTTTACCTCGTAACTCTGACACGCCTCTAGAAATCCTTGCCCAGGAAGCTTACCAAGCAGCGATGTTTGGGAAATGGCAAAAAGTAAAAAAGGGAAATTTTCTAGGTGCAACAGTTTTTGAAATCTGGCAACCTCCCCATAGTTGGGACATAGAAGAAAATCACCACGCTATTATTATATTCTATCCAGATGTAGCGGCTGAAAGTGAAGCGGCTAAATATTACGAAGACTGGATGAAGCTATTCTCCTATCGTAATAAAATAATTTGGGCTTATTGTGAGTCGCAAAAACTAAGACAGGGGCTGCAAAATAGCTTTGTCCATATTTTTCAAGCTGGAGAAATACTCAAACAGATACCCTTGAAAAAATTGCAAGTTATTTTAGGAGAAAATATAAAAATTTTGTCTCAGTATGCTTCAGACTTAAACCATCTAGAAATTCAGTTGCATACAATTGAGACAAACCAGAAGAACTACCAAGAGCATTTAGACCATATAATTCAGAAAGCCAGTAAATATGGTGAAACAGATTTGCTTTTTCTAGAAAATTTTAACAAAACAGTAAAGCAAAAATACCAACTTCAAATCCAACAAGATATTGACAGCTTCAGCCCAGCATTGAGAGTGTTAGAAGACGTAATTAACACAATTAGAGGCATAGTAGAGATAGAACAGGCAAAACGCGATCGCAACCTAGAAAATATCGTCGCCGCTACTGGTGTCGGCGTAGGAGTAGCCTCAGTCGCCGCCTCAGCTGCCTCAGCCCTAATCAAAGATATAACTCAACCTTACCCCAACCAAATAAACAACCAACAAAACATAGCTTTACCCTTAGCTAATCTAATAATTGTTATGTTGTTCAGCATTGGATTAGGCTGCCTAATTAGCGGTTATACGTGGAAACTCTTGCGTTATCGCCGCTGATCCGATTTTGGATTGGGAATTGGGAATTGGATAAGAATCTTGCCTAGTCCCCAGTCCCCAGTCCCCAGTCCCCAGTCCCCAGTCCCCAGTCCCCAGTCCCTAGTCCCCATCTTTCTTCGCGGTTCAAACTCTTAAACTCAATGGACTTGCCGATAGTCTACCACCCCGATTACGTCGCACCACTCCCAGAAGGGCATCGCTTCCCCATGCCCAAATTCAGCAAACTCTACCAAATGCTTTTAGCTGATGGCGTAGCCATACAAGAGCAAATATACATACCCGAACACCCACCCCAAGAGTGGATAGAATTAGTCCACACCCCGGAATATGTCCAAGCATACTGCCAAGGCACCTTAGATGCCAAAGCACAAAGGCGAATTGGCTTGCCGTGGAGTCCTGCACTCGCAAATCGTACCTGCATTGCCGTAGGCGGCACAATTCTCACAGCCAAACTAGCACTAACTCACGGTTTAGCTTGCAACACTGCTGGTGGAACTCATCACGCCTTTCCCAGTTACGGATCGGGTTTCTGTATTTTTAACGATTTAGCCATATCCGCCCGCGTCTTACAACAGCTGGGACTTATCCGTAAAATCCTCATCCTAGATTTAGACGTGCATCAAGGCGATGGTACAGCATATATCTTCCAAAATGACAACAGTGTTTTCACCTTCTCAATGCACTGCGAAGTCAACTTTCCCGGCACCAAACAACAAAGCGATCTTGACGTTCCCCTGCCAGTCGGGATGGAAGACGACGCTTACCTGCAAACTTTGGCAAAATATATACCAGATTTGCTATCAGATGTCAAGCCAAATTTAGTATTGTATGATGCAGGTGTTGACCCTCATGCAGGCGATCGCTTAGGCAAACTTGCCCTCACCGATACAGGGATTTTCCGCCGCGAGATGCAAGTTTTGAGTACCTGTGTTGCTGCTGGTTTTCCAGTCGCTTGCGTAATTGGCGGCGGTTATGCCGACGATCTTGATTCCCTAGTTTACCGCCACTCCCTGCTACACCGAGCCGCCAGCAATGTCTATCGCCAGTATAGGCTGTGATGCCAAACTAGAAGCAGAGGATTTGTTTCGTCTTCTTCGATACACTTTTGAACGGTGAGTGCAACCGTATCCCTAACTAATTACTCAAACTATCGCTGAGGAAAAATCGTGGTTCTATCAAAAGGCTTCGAGATTGAAATGTATACTGGCACCCCCAATGGTGACATTGTGGGTTTATCCGACCGGATTGTGGCAGACCTAGATGGATTCGTGCGGGAGCCAGATAGCCGCAACGTGGAATATACCACAGAACCGCTTTATTGTTACGACGAATTATTATGTGCCTTGGTGCGGCCTCGGCGGCAACTACGAGATTATTTAAAACGCCAGGGAGATTACACACTGATTCCGGGGAGTACGCTGTCATTGGGAGGAAGCGAAGTTTTCCGGCGTTCTGACCCCGACAACCCTTACCACGACTATATTGAAAACACCTACGGCACCAAGGTAGTTACAGCCAGCGTTCATATCAACATCGGCATCAGCGATCCAGAATTACTGATGCGGGCAATTCGCCTCATCCGCACAGAAGCACCCCTGTACCTTGCTCTCAGCGCCTCCTCCCCGTTTCTCGATGGGTTAGCCACTGGTTATCACTCGACTCGCTGGGGACTCTTCCCAAAAACTCCCGCCCACGTCCCCTTATTTGAAAGCCACGCCCACTTTATCCAGTGGACAGAAGATCAGCTAAAAGCTGGGACGATGCAAAATGTCCGCCACCTCTGGTCATCTGTGCGACCAAATGGTAACGAGCGCCCCCACGACCTCAACAGGCTCGAATTGAGGATCTGTGACTTAATTGCCGATCCGATTGCGTTGCTGGCTGTCACAGCCTTGTTAGAAGCTCGACTTTTGCAGATGATTGATAATCCCAGCCTTGACCCGTTGCAAATGAGCCAATTGTCCTCAGAAGACTTGATTGCCCTCACGGATGCCAACGAAGATGCTGCTGCCCGTCACAGTTTAGATGCCGAACTGCGGCATTGGCAAGACGGTAGACCGATTTTGGCACGAGATTGGATTAAAGAAATTTATCAAGAAGTTTGGTACATGGCTAAACAAATGGGCTTTAGTTGCTTCCTCTCACCCCTACAAAAAATTCTTCGTGAAGGAAATGCTGCTGAGCAGTGGTTAAATTTACAAGAGCAAGGTCTAGATACTCACAGCGTGATGGTCGCCGCCATTCAAGGTTTGGCTGACCAAGAACAAGAACTAGAAGATAAATTGTGCCAGGGTTTAGTCGTCTGAAGTATTTGAGGGATTGGGGACTGGGGGCTGGTGACTGGGGGTTGGGCAAGATTTTTATCCAATTCCCAATTCTCAATCCCTAATCCCTTGATCCTGAGCTACCCTTCCTTGCTTTTTCTTGGCTTTTTGCTGGATAATTTTTCGGCGGCGGAGATTTTTGTTGAGATCAGAATATTTAATCTATTTGAAATTCGGAGGTCATATAAAAAATATGTATATATCACTTTGTCATTAAGCACATTTTGAATTGCCAGCATACAGTTGGTGTTTGAGTCAGAGAGTTCTTTCATCTCATGCCCTTTGTTGTCCTCGTTCATCCGCAAATTCCGCCCAATACTGGCAATATAGCCCGTACCTGCGCCGCCACAGGAACCGAATTGCATTTAGTAGGGCCGCTGGGTTTTGAAATCAGCGATCGCTACCTAAAACGTGCCGGATTAGATTACTGGCCTTATGTAAATCTGCACTACCACCAGCATTTAGAAGACTTTCGTGCTTTCCAAGAGAACCACGGTGGGCGCTTGATTGGCTTTAGCGTTTCTGGAAGTTGTAGTTATATTAAGTTCCAGTTTCAGACTGATGACTGGTTATTATTTGGCAGTGAAACTACTGGGCTGCCCCCAGAAGTTCTTGCCCTTTGTAGTGCCACCGTCTATATTCCTATGGCACAGCCCCACGTTCGCAGCTTAAATCTGTCTGTAAGTGCGGCAGTTGGTCTATTTGAAGCCCGTCGCCAACTAGGGATTCTAGAAGGATGAAAAATGTCTGTAATCTTTAGTCACTGGTCATTAGCTGATGACCAGCGACTAATCACTAATCACCAACGACTCTTTTCTTTCACGCAGATTTTATTTACAATTCTTCAGTTATGCAGGCTACAAAATGGGTATGGCTTTGATAAGAAATTTCTATTAGTAATAGGAGCTACGAAGGACAGATGATGATAGCTTTTATTCATGCAATAGCTGGGAGTGTACAGTTGCCCAAAACCCCGTGCCTCAACCTATAGAAAGATTTTTGGGGCTGCCGGGTCAGTGCAATCTACGCCATTAGTTTGAGCGATCTACATAATTTCACGGTTGTTGTATTGGGCAAAATAAGCTTAAAGTTTCATCTGGTAATAAACCAACAGCAGGATGCCAAGAACTAAAGTGTTCTGCAAGTATTCCGGAGCAAAGCAAGTCTAGCAAGTATGTTCCAATATCATCGACGCCAGAGTAATGAACAGACCTATAGCTTGCCAGCTCTTGACAAAAGGCTCATGGTTGACGCAATGATTAAATCTTCAGCCGAAGAGGTCAAGCCTGAGCTGTTCATGACTGAATTATGTTCCCAGTCGTGTAAACTTGTCTAAATCAAAAAATCAGGGTAATCTTGCCTAAGTATCATTACTGGCAGTGATTTAGATCACTTTTCGATGTGATTTGTCCTATTGACTGGTAAAAAATCATTCAGGGACAGTTAAGCGCTCGTCATAAGTTAGGAGGTCGTGTTTGAAACGCCCATTCACGCACAAGATTAAATCGATTCCTTCCTCTTCCTGTGCATCTGACAAGGATGCGAACGCATTGCTGTCCGCAGGAACGCAACCGGACTCAGATGCAGGTTCTTTGAAGCCAACTTCTCAAGAGGTCAACCGCCGCGCTCGCACATCTGCCGCCATGATTGGATTGGCAATCTCGATGGGAGCCTCCAGCCTCTTGTTGCCGCAAAAAGGCGACGAAGCAATGGCAGCAGACCCGGTTGCCGTAGAGCCAAGTTCGACAAATGCTACCGTAGCCGCGGAAAGTGCTGCTGTTTCCACCTTTGGAGAAGCAGAAACTTCCTCAGTCGCACCAGAGCCTTCTTCAGTAGAGCGGGAAGCTCAAGCAGTTGCGCCAGCACCAAAGGTAGAACCGGAAGCTCAAGCAGTTGCGCCAGCACCAAAGGTAGAGCCGGAAGCTCAAGCAGAATCGAAAAATGCCCCGCGCGTGATTGAACACAAAGTGCAGCAGGGGCAGACGATTTGGCAGTTGTCAAAAAACTACCAGGTAGAACCTGCTGCGATCGCCACTTCCAACGAGATAAAATCCAGCTCTGTCCTCCCAGCTGGAGAAGTGGTAAAAATTCCGTCAGTGAACGGCATCGTTCACGAAATAAAGCCAGGCGATACTGTAGAAAAGCTATCTGAGTCTTATGGGGTTCCTTCTTCCCAGGTGCAGCAATCAGCTGGGGTAGTCAACGCGGGAACGCTTCGGGTCGGTGAATCAGTTACGATTCCCGGCAATGTAAATGAGCTACTTAAAGCAAGACAAGACGCGGCAATGAACCGCTTGAAAGAGCAGCAAAGCCGCTTAAAGAGCAGTCTGTCCGAGTGGAAGTCTCAGGAGTTAAATAGTGAATCTGCTGGGCAGCCAGAAGTCACTGAACAAGCTCAAACAATTAATCTTCAATCCGCTGAAGTAGAAGTAGCGGATACCCAGGTGCCAAATTCGGTGGTAGCGCCGCTACCTTCTTTGAGTGTCCCGAATCGGGTGATTAACCACATCCCCGCGAGCCAAACACAAGAGGCGATAGAAACACCAACGTTACCACTGCCTGGGGTAAATGAAACCCAGCGTGACCCAGTACCGAATTTAGCAATTAACCAACCCCTGGCAGTCCAACCCCTGCCAGTTCAGACTGCAATAGCAGCACCAACACCGATAGCTGTTGTTGAGGCAGATGGAACCCCAGCAAAGCTTTACCAGGTAAGACCAGGAGATACGCTTGATGCGATCGCTCGCACTCACGGCATTTCTAGATCAGAACTGATCCGGGCAAATCAGTTAGACAACCCGAACGTGATTCGGGTCAATCAACCGCTGAAAATCCCGCAAGCCCAGAGTGTGACAGTGATTCCAGGTCTTACACCAGTACCTGGACAATCTGTAGAGACAAAAGACTTCGCCTCTGAGTCTGCTACAGCCAGTCTTTCTGTTCCCACTTTGCCTACCTCGGTGCCAGTCGTACCAACACAGATACGAGCGCAAGGTGAGGCTTACCAACCCGTCGTTAAACCAGTGCTAGTTGCTAGTAATCCCTTACCCAGCACCACACTGATTGCTGACAACGATGTGAGTCAGTCTTCTAGCGAACAAATCGAACAAGAGGACTCCGACTACAGCCCGCAGATTGAAAAACTCCGGGGGGAAATTGTCAAGCTACGTCAACAGTATCGCGCTCAGCAGAACGGTGGCGCGGGCAACTCAAACGCTCCCGTAGCTAACATCGCTGTGCCGACTGCTCCTGTCACCGTAAAGGTTGCTCCTCCAGCCGCTAATCCGGTGAAGCCTTCTCAATACAACGCTCCAATCAATCCGGAGTATAGTCCCAATCGGTACAACGAAGCCGTACAAGCAGAAATGCAAAGACGGCAACAGCAGCGATCGCAGGCTCCAATCCAAATCAAGGTGCCTGCACCCGCCAATCCACGGACTACTAGAAGACAGCAGCCAGTGGTAGCAGCGGCACCATCAGGAGCAGACACCTATAATCCGACACTTCAAACCCCCTTCGGTCAGCAGGTTTCTCCCGAATTACCGCCTCTACCAGGGCCAAATCCCTACCTGCCAGAAAACCCACAATTCACTGGATACATCTGGCCTTCAAAGGGTGTCTTGACCTCCGGCTATGGTCGCCGCTGGGGACGGATGCACAAGGGGATTGACATCGCTGCTCCGGTTGGCACACCTATTTTTGCTGCTGCTCCTGGGGTCGTGGTTTATGCACGCTGGAACTCTGGTGGCTACGGAAACTTGGTTGACATTCAGCACCCTGATGGCAGCCTGACTCGCTATGCCCACAACAACCGCCTTCTGGTGCGAGAAGGGCAACAGGTTGATCAAGGTCAGCAAATTTCGGAAATGGGCAGCACCGGACACAGTACAGGCCCTCACCTCCACTTTGAGGTGCATTCCTCTGGACGGGGAGCTGTCAACCCGATGGCATTTCTACCTAAAAAGTAAAAATTACTTTTTACTTTTCAAGGAAAAAGGCAAAAGAAAAAATCTTTTGCCTTTTTTTTTATGCTATACTTGCAAAGGTGTAGAAAAGCACGGCTCAGTAGCTCAGTGGCAGAGCTAGGGACTCATAAGCCCTCGGTCGTTGGTTCAAATCCAACCTGAGCCATTACTAAAGACGGAAGGATAAAAGCTGAATTATTCTCCTTTCCCTTGTCTGCCTAAGTCTTGATAGTGGCGGATGAGTTCGGCAACTGACCAAGCTTGGGCGATCGCACCCTGAGCGGCATAAGGCGGATCGCCATCAAAAATTTCGGAAATAGAACCCAAACAAGCTTGTTGCTGAAAGTGTTCCAGCATGGGTTGGCAATCAAAGGGAACGGGTTCGGAATCGTAGAAACGGCTCCAAGCTCGGATAAAGGGGCCAATCAGCCAACTCCAAACTGTGCCTTGATGATAAGCGCGATCGCGATAGTGGGAATTGCCAGCATAAGTACCCACATATTCCGGATCGTCCCTTTCGAGGCTGCGAAGACCATAGGGTGTTAAAAGCCTACGCGAGGCTACTTTTAACACCGAACGTCCTTGAGCGGCAGGAAACCCGCAATGATAAAGGGAGAGAGCTAAAACCGCATTTGGGCGAATCTTGGGGTCAGGCACATCATCCGGCGCAATCCTATCGTAGAAGTATCCCCGCCCTGGATTCCAGAACTTTTGCAGCGATGCTTTCACCTGTTGCGCCTGTCGGGTATAGCGATCGCGCTGATTACTCAGCCACCTGCTATTAGCACCCGGTTCGCTTAAGAGCTGTTGCGCCCAACGGCTAGCCCAACACAAAGCAGAGTACCACAGAGCATTTATTTCTACAGGTTTGCCACAACGAGGCGTTACCGGCTGACCATCAATCACCGCATCCATCCACGTAAGCGCCACGCCTGGAAAATCCCAAGTCACTAGCCCATCCGCCGCATCAATGCGGATATTGTAATCGGTGCCAGCCATAAAACCTTTGTAAATCTGCCGCACCACGGGATACTGTTGCGCTAAGAATTCCCAATCCTGCGTTGCTTCCAGGTAAAGTCCTAGCGTTTCAATCCACCAAAGCGCAGCATCAATGCTGTTGTAAAATGGCTGCGCCCCAGCATCCGGAAACGCATTCGGAATCAAACCATTGCGACAAGAGCGCCCAAAAGTTTCCAGCAGTCCCTTCGCCACAGCGTAGCGCCCAGTTGCTAAAGCCAATCCGGGTAGAGCAATCAGCGTATCGCGTCCCCAGTCATTAAACCAGTGGTAGCCAGCAATCACTGTAGGGCCAGCAATAGATGCACGGTAAACGATAAACTGGTCGCCTGCTCGTAACAGTTGCTGAAAAATTGGAGATTGTCCTTTGTCGGTTGGGGTTGGCAGGTTGGAAGATTCTAACAACGTTTCAACTTGACAACTTGGCCACTGATACAATCGTTGTTCCTGTGTCTGCACCGCCTGCTGAAAGTCTAGCGGACTGAGGTCTGGTTGGTCGGGGTGGGGCAATCCGACTTTTGCTTCTAGGGCGATCGCGTCTCCCGGTTGCAGCCGCACCGTCAAGTATCCGGGGCTATAGAGGTCTTCCGTGTCGGCTAAACCGCGCTGCTTCTCCTCTGGATAGTAATAATGCCAGTACCAAACCCCTTCCTGTTTATAGTCTCCCGCACTCCAGCGCAGATGCCAGGGTGTGCCAGTCCAATCTGGACGCATTGCTTGCAAGCAGATTTGCTGTTGCCCCACCAATTGGGAAAAGTGTAATTCGGATGCGGCTGATTGCTGGTGGTGAAAGTTGCGATCGCCTATGACGGGTCGCAGCCTCAGCGTCGCCGCAGTGTCGCCTTCATAGCGATACTGAATCAAAATCCGGTTGCCAGATTCTTCCTCCTTTATCCTTCCATAGGGCATCACCAGCTGCCTGACTAGCTGCCAGTTGCTTTCACTCCAAACCCAGGTGGGAATTGGCTCAATCTCAAAAGAACGCAGCAACTGATACCCCAAAGGGTCAACTTTGCCACCCGTCCAGAAATTTGTTGAAAGTGCAAAAATCTGCCCTGCTACTTCCAAACTGGCATCCAGGTGAGATAGTAATAAAGTCCTCTGACTCGGCGGATCGAGGGCAGCAATCAACCAACCGTGATAAGTTCGAGTCCGGGCATCACAGACCGTACTGCTGGCAAAACTCCCTAACCCGTTGGAAAGCAGCCACTCTCGCGTATCCAAATTATCCATTCCTACTCAAACTCGTTATGAGTATGATATATTCGTAACAGATCGTAAATAAACAATCGTTGCGTCCAGGGTAGACCCAAACTAGATTACCCCTGAACCAGCTCATTTAGTAGCAAAATAATTCAAGGAGAATCGATTCATGACTCACCACGCAGAAGGGTGCCTTCGGGTTGGACAAGCTGCCCCTGACTTTACTGCAACCGCTGTGGCAGATCAGGAATTTAAGACGATTAAACTGTCTGACTATCGTGGCAAATATGTAGTCTTATTCTTCTATCCCTTAGACTTTACATTTGTTTGCCCCACGGAGATCATCGCTTTTAGCGATCGCTATGAAGAATTCAAAAACCTCAACACTGAAGTCCTCGGCGTATCCGTTGACAGTGAATTCTCCCACCTAGCCTGGATACAAAGCGATCGCAAACAAGGCGGTGTGGGCGACCTGAACTATCCTCTGGTTTCTGACATCAAGAAAACCATCAGCGCTGCTTACAACGTCCTCGATCCTGAAGCTGGAGTAGCACTGCGCGGCTTATTCATCATTGACAAAGAAGGAATTATCCAACACGCGACTATCAATAACCTCGCAGTTGGTCGCAACGTCGATGAAACCCTCCGTACCCTCAAGGCGTTCCAGTACGTGCAGTCACACCCTGATGAAGTGTGTCCCGCTGGTTGGCAAGAAGGCGACAAGACGATGGTTCCCGACCCCGTTAAGTCCAAGACTTACTTTGCCGCTGTTTAATTTCCAGATAGCGAGTCAGTTTCAAGACTAATTGAGTTTTGAATTAATTAAAAAACCCCAACACGCTTTATCTAAGCTGTGTTGGGGTTTTTAATTACTCTAACTGCTGTAACGTTGCTTTCACGATAGCTAGATGTTGTTGATTGTATGCGATGCCCCTTGCCTTCATCAATTTAGTGTATAAAGTCAAAATGGTTTTGGGTGTGGGATTGAAATGGTTAACTTGGACACCAACACAGCCTTAGCGTTCATTGCTGAAGGTTCACCTGTCCGTTATCAGTTGCGAGAATATGTACAAGGAAAACAAATGGTGATAACTCAGACAGCATTTGATGAGTTCACTCGAATTGTGCAGCGTAGTGGTGGTGTCTTAGAACAGTCAAGAACTAGCCGATTTCTACAAATACTGACCATTACTCCCGACAATCCCTCGGCTAGAGCATTAAGCCTCCGACCTACAAGAAGGTTGGAAGAAAACGATATCATTATTTTAGGAACTGGCGACCAGTTGGGCATTGTAACCATGACGGCGGATGTTAACGCTGTTAGGTCGGCTCTAGCTCAAGGTGTAGATTTCAATGTATATATCCATCCCCCTTTTTCTTTAACAGGGAATTAATTATGCAAGTTACTATTGCGCCTTATTTATTAAATACCTATAAGTTAATTCAGTGTGCTTTTCCTGATGGAATAGACTCGGAATCTTACTTGCCGCTTTTGGCAATGCTTTCTGATGAAATGAGCCATCGCAGTCTTGCACAGGTTATCGCTCACTACACTGGAAAAGATTATTATCTTGTTCTAAATGATGTCTATGGGATGAGGTCAACAGATGTGCCTCCGTCTAATGCTATTGACAAAGTAAAACAGCGTTTACTTTCTTGCGGTTATGAAGAGTGGCTGAAAGAGGAGTAAGATCGCGTTAACTCCTGTAACGCTGCTTGCACAATATCTAGATGCTGGTGATTGTATGCGATCGCGCCTTGCTAACCCTTCCTATCATCGCTCATCTCATGTAGTCATAGCACCTCACGCCCTATGCTTCCTGACTCAGCAATTTTTCCTTGAGTTCCTGACACTCTTTTGCTAACGGAATGCCTAACTCTGTGGCAATCGATAAGGCGTGATCGCAATACGCAACAGCCAAAGCGCGATTACTTAATTTTTCATACACTTTTGCCAAGTTTTTGAGAACTATAGCTTCACCTAAGCGAGCGCCAATTGTTCTATAAATATCTAGCGAAGCCTGCAAGTTTGCCATAGCTTCTGAATAGTGTTTAAGTGTTATTAGAGTCTCTCCCAAATTAACCATCGCCGTCCCTTCTCCGAAGCGATCGTTTATTTCCTGTGCGATCATCAAACTCTGCTGATGATACTCAATAGCTTTGGCATAGTCTCCCAAAACATGGTAAGCATTGCCTAAATTTCCTAGAGCATATGCTTCTCCTTGGCGGTTTCTAATTTCCTGCGCGATCGCTAAACTCTGGTGATGATACTTGATTGCTTTGGCATATTCTCCTAAAGAATAGTAAGCAATTCCTAGATTGATCAGAGTAATCCCCTCATCTCTGCGGTTTCCAATTTCCCGTGCAATTGTCAAACTTTGCTGAGAATACTCAATCGCTTTGGCATAGTCTCCCAGAACATAGTAAACCTTGCCCAGCTCATAAAAAAAATAGCATCTCGACTTGGACTTAGTTTGCCCAATATTCTGCTGTACAAGTTAACTTGTTCATGATAAAAGCCCCAAGTTCCCAGTTGGGTATGTAATTCTTCATTGCTTGGTGTATTGAGGCGAATCGATAGGAGAATGCTTGCTCTTTCCCAATCTTCAACTTCGCAGAGATGGTGAAAGGCTTCCATGTAGCCGCGAACTTTCTCTAAATTGGGCGCATCTGGTAGCGGTTTGTATTTTGTGAGCCAGTTGATTACTGCCCTGTATTGGGTGCGTTTCCAACTCGGCTTGATAAATTTCACTTCTGCTGGAGCGATACCAACCTTAGTCAAGATCGACTCACCGGATGCTGTAATATCAATATTCTCACGAACTTCTTCGTCTTTAACTTCTAACTCATCAAAGTTACTCATCATCCTCACCAAGCTGTTTCAAGTGTTCAATCGCTACACTGCGGATTAAATTGTGCTGCCTCAAGAGGCATTGATTGTTGTCAATGACTTCCTCCACCAAATATCGCTCACGCAACGCATCTAGCATTTGCTGGCTCTTCTGGTCATTCCAATCTTCTGGTAAATCCCAATCTTCTAAATGACTCAGCCAAAACTCCTCTGGTACTGGACAGCGATACACTGAAGCTTCACAAAGCAACACATAAGCATAATGAACATCCTTGTTTAACCGATTAAATGTCTTTTCCAGCCGGACTCGAACTTGTCGCCGCAAGCCGCGAGTGTATCGATCCAGCTGCCATCTGTCATCTGCTGATGCCATTAATCCTTTAGTTTTGGCTTCCTCAATCGCTTTCTCGACCTCTTCTATTTCGTGACTGTGCTTGTTCCAGTAAGCCACGACATTGCCATTAAAAGGCTTATTCCCAATTTCCCCAGCAATCGCCCGCAAAGCTAAGGGATGCCCTTCATATACAGCCCTGATCCGATCTAGATAGGGTCTGTTTGGTGACTCTTTGCCAACCTCTATCCCTGTTTTCTCGAATAAATCCAAGCTCTCCAGTTCTGCGAGTCCACTCAGAGGTTGGCAGTACCAGAAATTTGGATAACGTGTGCCTATTGCTAATACCTGTGCTGGCAAATCTTCTGACGTTAGGATGAGCCGACTTTGGCAAGATTCTGCTGCTAGTAAATTTTGAAAAAATCTTACCCACCACTTATCGGCAAAATTACCCCAGCCATATTCTTCATTTCCCTTCAGTAGTCCTTCTAAAGAATCAATCAGCAGTAACACCTGATTCTCGCGCAGGTATTTTACTGACCTGTGCAACAATCGTTCTGGCTCTTTATCCTCTGGTAGGACACTCTCACCCCACTCCTCCAGCCATTTAACTGCGACGCTGGCAAAGTCTGTGGCTTTGTCCTCGTAGTCAAAGTTTGCTCTCCAAAACTTTTGCTTCCAGTCTCCCTGGAACCAGTCTTGCAAATCGACTGCTAATTTTTCAGCCAATGCGGTTTTCCCAATTCCCGTGATGCCAACTAGGATTAATAGCCGACATGATCCTCGAACTTTCTGACTCAGTTCGGCAACTAGCTGCTCTCGACCTACCCAAGCATAATCATAGGCAAAAAACTCTGGTCTAGAATCTGTTTGTGGCGATGGACTGTTATCAACAATTGCTTCCCAGTTCTCTATCCCTACAGCCTTACAAATCGCGATAAAGACATCTTGCTGGATCGGTCGTCCCGTCCTAAACCGCTTCAAAGTTGCTCCTGAAGTATTGGCAGCGGCACACCAAGCAAGAGCGGTTGCTGCCCAGCCTTTCTTTCTTCTTGCCCGATCAACGATTTCTAGCCCTTTTTTAGATGCTTTGAAAGAAATTGCCATTTTACACTATAACAAAAATTTCAAAGGTTCAGTTTCGGCTCACCTTTGCCACTGATCCCAAAAGGGAGCCAAAAATGGGGCTTACCAGAGAAGATACATAAAACAAGATTACAGTGTAGAGCCTAAATTCTTTAAAGACTGCTTAGTATAATTGGTCACTATAATGCTTGTCACGATTACGGACATCGAAAAATTGATTCAACAAGCTAAGCAAGCTGGTGCTGCTCCTGGCGAAATACAAGAGCTTCAAGAACACCTATCAGAGATAAAGTCTGGCAAGTTGATGAGTAACGCAGACACCTCTTTCATGTATGAAGAAATTCAAAGTGACGGTGGAAGGGTTGTTTGTGTGTCAACTGCTCCAGTTTCGCCAGAAGATGACGATGATTTCGAGGGAGTAACCTTCAAGCCTGTAAAACATAGTTTGCCTCCCAAGCCATAACGGAATTAGAACAACAGTAAATAATGTAACGAGCCTAGCAAATGCACCATGCGCTTGCTAGGCTGTTTTATAGGTGGTTAGAGGAGAATTTGCATTGCGTCTAGAAGATCATACAGGCAAGTTTAGTGAGGCGGAGCTACAGGAGTTAGTAAATTTTATTTGCAATGATTTACTTTCTACTGAAATAGATACAGAGTGGCTTGATGTCATCAGGATTCGTAAAGATGATCGAAGTGGCTACCGAGGGTATTGGAAATTTAAACTACGTTTTGATACGCAAAATCAGATTGACGGGATTGTAGCTGTAGTTGTCCTGAACTATTACTATGTGAGGACGCTTGATGCCCTCAAGGAGGTATTAGCCCATGAATACGGACATCATTGGACTCTATCGCACCTTCTAGTGAATCAACGAATTATCGATGTATGGAAAGAACGAATCCCGATAGAATACTATCAGCTTCGAGGCTTAAACAATCAAGCTCATGCTCACGACTACTCTAAAGGTTGGCACTGTTGTGACAAAGAAATTATAGCGGAGGATTATCGAGTGCTATTTGCTCCAAAGCCTTACAATGAAAATCATAGAATGGTAGTTAATTTTGATAGTCCACTTGTACAGCCTAATCAAGAAATTAAAAAATACATAGAGAGTCTACAAACTCCGTAAATGGCGTACCTGCGCGATCACAATTTTGCTATGGGTCTTACCCCCAGTACCACAAAAGTCAGGGTTTTCTAAGAAGAAGTAATGCTTGTCAGTTTATAAAGTCAGTCGCATCTTCAATTCAGGGATGCGATTTTTGTTGGGGATGAAAGCTCGATCGCATCTTCCTCAAACCCGCTCACAAATAAGTAAAGCAATATTAAAATTACAACAATAAGAGCAAAATGGTATTAAAATGCTGACTTCTACCGACTTTAGCGGACTGCTGAATCAACGCTTTTTCCAGAATTTCTTTCCGATTCCAGCAACAAATAGTCTGAATCTGGGAGAAACTACGCCAAACTTTGAATTACCGGACATCACTAATGGCGGGAAAGTCAAGTTATCAGATTACAGGGGACAACCTGTTATCGTGGCACTTACCCGCATCTTCACCGAAAAGCAATATTGCCCTTTTTGCTTTCCGCATATCAAAGCGCTGAATGAAAACTACGAGCAGTTCACCAGTCGGGGGGTAGCAGTGTTGATGATTACCAGTACCGATGAGCAACAGAGCAAAATTGTTGTTAAAGACTTGGGTTTAAAGATGCCGTTGCTGAGTGACCCCAGTTGTCGGACATTTCGGGCTTACTGCACGGGTCAAGCTTTGGGTGCGCCTTTGCCTGGACAGTTCGTTGTTGACAAAAATGGGATTTTGCGCTATAGGCATTTGTTCTCCTTCCTCGACCATAATGCCTCTGTGGAGACGCTGTTAGATGCAGTCAGCCGATTGTAGATTCAGGTAAACCTCTCCCCAACCCCTCTTTTAAAAGGAGCGGCAGGGTAGTTTCATTTATTAAAAGAAAATTCTGTAACGTTGATTTGGGTTTGCGGTAGGGGCATGGCATTGCCATGCCCCTACTACAAAATGTCGCAATGCCTCGATATTTTCTAAGGGTTGCATGAAACCACCCTGCCTTCCCTTCAAAGGAAGGGGCTGTTCTTGTTAGGTCTAAGCCTACAGTTTCACCTGAGCTAAGTTACTGCGAGGGTTGAAGGTGCGACTGGCGCGGATTTTTTCATAATATTCGCGTTCAGTTGGGGTAATGTCTTTCGGCGTTACCAGCTGAATTTTCACTAACTGGTCGCCGCGATCGCCTTTAGGGTTGCGCCAACCTTTGCCACGCAGTCGCAGAGATTGACCCGAACGGACTCCAGGGGGAACGTTGACGTTGACGGTGCCATCTGGTGTCGGAACCTCTATCTGCGCCCCCAAGACGGCTTCATCTGGCGTTACAGGCACTTCGCAGACTAGATTATCGCCCTCAAATTGGAAGAAAGAGTGCGGCAGAAGTTCTACTATCAAATACAAGTCGCCGCGCTGTTGGGTGTAGGAACTAACAGAGCCTTTGCCTTTGACGCGAATGCGGCTGCCGTTTTTAGCGCCGGGAGGAATTCGCACTTCAATAGTTTCATTTCCTAAAGACAGACGCTTCTGAACGCCGTGAAATGCTTCGGATAAACCCAGTTTGATGCTGGCTTCTCTATCGGCGCTTACTCCAGAAGGCTGTTCGGCATAACTGCCAAAGTCTGTATATCCAGTACCAGTGGATGGGCGATAGGTTGTCCGCCGTCCGGTGCTGCGTCCACCAGTTCTCGCACTAGCACCGCCTAAACCGCCGAGAAGATCGTTGACGAATTCATCAAAATTCGCGTACTGGCTAAAGTCAAAGCCTTCAAAGTCAACGTTAGTTCCAGCGCCGCCGCCGCCGCTGAATGGCGATCCTTCTCCGACTTGTCTCCAGTATTGCCCAAATTGGTCGTATTTTTGGCGTTTTTCGGGGTCAGATAACACTTCGTAGGCTTCGCTGACTTCTTTGAAGCGTGCTTCAGCCTCTTTGTTACCTGGGTTCATGTCGGGGTGGTATTTTCGTGCCAGTCGGCGGTAGGCTTTTTTAATTTCGTCTGAACTGGCGGTTTTGTTTACTCCCAGGATGGCGTAATAGTCTTTGAAGTCGGTTGCAGCCATCAGCCTATCTCCTCTGCTTTAATATTTAGTTTAAGTTTTTTTATTTAGATCCCTCAGAGCTAGGCTATCAAAGGAGTCAATGGGTTTAAGTTCGGTTCTTTCTCATGGATGCGATCGCAATTTCCGTACTTGTCACAGAGTACCGGAGCAGACGATCCAGTCCATCATTTAGGGCTGGCGGTGCGTCTTTTAGTTGTTGGTGCATACTCAGTATGACTTCTTCTGGAACTTGACGCTCGCGCGTTCTATTCCTCTCTAGACACTCCTCTAGTGGCGTATCTAACCATATCCCTGTGATGTGGGTAAAACCAATGTTACGGGAAATAGCGATCGCTTCCCGACGATGTTTCCTAGCCGCATTTGTAGCATCGTAAATCGCCTGATGTCTCTGGCGAAGTGTTTGAGTTAATTGCCGCTGTAGCTCATGCCATATTAACAGCCACTCTCCCTGCACGGCTTCATCTCCAAAGAGTTGCTCTCGAATCCCATCTGTGGAAATCAGTCGCCGCTGTTCACATTCTGCAAGCAGTTGTTTTGCTAAAGACGATTTGCCACTACCGGGAAGTCCAATAAGTAAAAAAAGTGCTGAATATTTAGGAGTTAAGAGTGAAGAATGAGGAGTTATGGGAGCATCAGAATCTGACAAATTAATTGCCCTCAGACTAGAATCGATGCTCCACAAACAAAGCCTGCCGGGAGCAGGGTATATATATCTGCGAAGGTGGACTTTGTTTGTCTAGCCGCGATTAGGAACATCGCCTGGTATTTTTGCTCTCATTGAGATGCACCCGGAGTTATTAATTCAAAACTCATAACTCCTAATCCCTAAATCACCGTTCCATCGGCAATCACGGCATTTTTCAGCACTACCACAATACCGCTGCGGATGTAGAAACCTTCGTCTTCGCGGTTAGATTCTTCCACGCGGTCTTTATTGATAATTTGGACATTGCAACCAATGTGAGCGTTTTTGTCAATAATCGCGCGGCGAATTGTTGTTCCTGCACCGATACCCAGGGGAACCTTGCCGTCTTGACAGTTAGAGTGTCGTTCAGCGAAGGGTTGATAGTAGTCTGCACCCATTACCAGAGTGTCTTCGATCAGACAACCGGATTCTATACGCGATCGCACTCCCAATACCGAATGCTCGATTCGGCATTCTTTCAGGATGCAGCCTTCCCCAATAATAGATTCTGTTACCTGGCAATCTAGCAGCTTACTGGGGGGCAAATAACGAGCGCGAGTATAAATTGGGGCGTTTTCATCATAAAAGCTGAAAGGAGGCTCCGGTTGCCGCGTCAGAGCCAAATTAGCATCGTAAAACGCCTCTATGGTTCCAATATCTTCCCAGTAATCATCAAACAAGTAAGCTTGAACGTTGAAATCCTTCGCCGACGCTGGGATGATTTCCTTACCAAAGTCGGTTCTATCGAGGTTAGTTTGCAGTAGCTGCATCAGCACCTCTTTTTTAAAGACATAAATCCCCATTGAGGCAATAAAGGGATTTTTCTTTGCTTGTTCTGGATTCAAACCCAGGGTAGTCGTATCGACTTCCATACTGTGCAACGCATCGCCTTTGGGCTTTTCGCTGAAGTCAATCACCCGCCCGGTGTCATCAATTTTCATCAAGCCAAAATCCGATGCCCGACGCTCATCCATCGGCACAACGGAGAGGGTAATATCGGCATTGGTATCGCGGTGGCGTTGCACGAACTGGCGATAGTCCATCCGGTAGAGATGATCTCCCGACAAAATCAGGTATTCATCAACGTCCCACTCGTCCAACAGCCAGAGATATTGGCGGACAGCATCGGCGGTGCCTTGGAACCAGTTGGGGTTTTCCGGAGTTTGCTGGGCGGCTAGCACCTCAACAAATCCCTCTGTGAACCCAGAAAAGCTGTAGGCGCGGGCGATATGTCGATTGAGTGAAGCTGAGTTGAATTGAGTTAGGACGTAAATTTTGAAAATTTCTGAATTTATGCAATTACTGACCGGGATATCGATCAAGCGATATTTTCCTGCCAGCGGTACAGCTGGTTTAGCCCGCATCTTAGTTAACGGGTAAAGACGGGTGCCTGCGCCGCCACCGAGAATAATAGCTAATACTTTTTTCACGCTTTAAGCCTCCCGACTGCCAATGAACTTCCAAGACCAGTGTCGGACTGTGTGGGGAAGTTTGCAAGGGGGGACTGGGGAATGGGGAAAGGGGATTGGGGATTGGGGACTAGGAGAGTTATGAGTTATGAATTAGTTACTCTTGGTCTGATAACTTTTTCCTATACCCAATACCTAGCCCTAGTCCCCAATCACTTAACTTTTCCCTATAGCCATTCCCTAGCCCCCAGTCCCCATTCCCCAATCTAAATTTGCAGTGCCATGTCCATTAAAATTTTCTGGGCGCTTTGCTCTTTTTCCTTGCCGTCGGGGTGGCGTTGGACGTATTTGCCATCAGGTTGTAAATCCCAGGCTTGACGGTTGTCTGCCAGCATGATGCCGAGTATTTCTTGCAGGTCGTTGGAGATGTCGGGATCTTCTATGGGAGCGATCGCTTCCACTCGTCGATCTAGGTTGCGGGACATCCAGTCAGCGCTGCCAATATACACTTCTGGTTTACCGTGATTGTGAAAGTAATAAATCCGGGAATGTTCTAAAAAGCGCCCAACAACGCTAACCACCCGGATGTTTTCACTCACCCCTTCCAGTCCGGGACGCAGACAACAAATTCCCCGCACAATCAGATCGATTTGCACTCCAGCGATGCTTGCTTGATACAGGGTGGCAATAATTTGGGGGTCTGTGAGAGAGTTCATTTTGGCGACAATACGACCGCTTTTCCCATCCCTACAGTGTTCCATCTCGCGGCGGATCAAGGCGACAAAGCGATCGCGACAGTTCACTGGCGACACCAACAGCTTCCGATAAGAACGCTGTCGCGAGTAACCAGTCAAGTAATTAAACAAATCTGTCAAATCCGCCCCCAAGTCTTCGCGGCAGCTTAACAGCCCCAAATCTGTGTAGATTCGCGCCGTTTTAGCGTTATAATTCCCCGTACCAATATGGACGTAGCGGTGAATCCGGTCTTCCTCTCGACGCACTACTAGAACTACTTTCGTGTGAGTCTTCAAACCGACTAAACCATAGACTACATGGACTCCAGCTTGTTCTAACTTCCGCGCCCAATTGATATTATTCTCTTCATCAAAACGGGCTTTCAGTTCCACCAACACCGATACTTGTTTTCCCTTTTCCGCTGCTATAATCAGCGCCTGAAGAATCGGCGAGTCGCCAGTAGTGCGATACAGCGTCATTTTAATCGCCAGCACATTCGGATCGTGTGCCGCCTGGGTAATGAATCGCTGCACCGTCCCTCCAAACGAGTAATAAGGATGGTGAACCATCAAATCTGCATTACGAATTACAGAAAAAAAATCTTCTTTCTCATCCGAACCGTCTTCGTTGATTCGTCGCAGGCGTGGCGGTACAACTGGAGTCCACGCAGGATCTTTGAGTTCTGGGATTGGCAATGCCATAAACGACATCAAATCTGCCTGTCCCAGTACTCCTTCCACCTCGTAGACATCTTTTTCCGAAAGTCCCAGTTCCCGAATCAGCATCCCTCGCACCGCTTCAGGCATGGAAGCTAACATTTCCATCCGCACCACTTCACCCCCAACGCGGCGTTTCCGCAGTTCCTGTTCAATCGCCAGCAGCAGGTCATCGGCTTCGTCTTCTTCCACGTCGATATCTGCATTGCGGGTGATGCGGAATGGGTGATATTCCTGAATATTCATCCCCGGAAACAAAGATTCTAAATTATGGGCGATTACCTGTTCTAAGGGTACGCCAGTCCAAATGTGTCGCTGATTTTCGATTATAGATGACCGACTGCCAACTCCAGCTTCTTTTGGCAAGGGTACAAACCTGGGTAAGGTGTTCGGGACTTTGACTCTGGCAAACAATTCTTCGCCAGTGTCTGGGTCTTTGACCACTACGGCGAGATTGAGGCTAAGGTTGGAAATATAGGGGAAGGGATGGCTGGGATCAACAGCTAGCGGAGTCAGAACTGGGAAGATTTGCTCCTCAAAATACTTTTGCAGGTAAATTCGCTGTTCCTGGTTCAAATCCACGTAGTCTAAAAGATGAATGCCCTCTGCCGCCATCAGGGGCCGCAATACTTGTTCAAAGTGTTGATGCTGTAGTGCTACTGGGGGGCGGGTCTTAATGCTAATCAGTTCTAACTGTTCAGTAGGTGTCCGACCATCGGGGGGCAGTTTGCTTACTTTAGCTTCTTCCTGTTGCTTCAGCGCCGCGACGCGCACCATGAAGTATTCATCCAGGTTAGAACAGAAGATGGCTATAAATTTTAGGCGTTCTAATAGGGGTGTTCGAGGGTCGATGGCTTCATTCAACACCCGGTTGTTAAACTCTAACCAGCTGAGTTCCCGGCTGAAATAATATTGTGGATCGTTGAGATTAATTTCTTGTGTAGTTTTTTTTGATTTCGGCATAATCTTAAGGGACACAAAGGGATGACTATTCCATCAATGATGGATTTATACTATCTTGAGATATAAGAGCCAGAAACTATCTGACGGTAGGTGAAAGCCGTGTGGAGATAAAAGGAGCCGCTACGCCTTTGTTTCGCCTTAGACTTCACCAGCGCTGGTCGCCAAGCCTATTCCCGTCGGACGATAGCCATTTGATCAGCTTTTTTCAACCAAATACTTCATCTTCCCTTCCCCGCCACCACTCACCTAGATTCATTAAATCCTGATAAATATCTGCTAATTCTTCGGCATATTCCTCTGGAGAAATCGTCGGGCGACGTTCTTGGAGTTTCTTTAGCCGCAATTGCACTAATAGCCAAGGCTTGGAGATGCTATCTGTTGCTTCGAGGTATTGCGCTAGCTCTTTACTATTCATGATTTAGCTGGTGGGAGTTTTATCTTCTTTAAAGATAGAGACAACCAAAGTTTACAGATAATTATAAAAAAACAGCCACTACTAAAAGTGTGACTGTTTTCAAGACGATTAAATTTGACCTAGCTTAAACATCAGCAGTTATTTAAGCAGCAGCCGATAAATTTTGGGCAACAAAGTCCCAGTTGATCAAGTGGTCAACAAAGTTCTGCATGAAGTTTGGACGGCTATTCTGGTAATCCAGATAGTAGGCGTGTTCCCAAACATCCATCGTCAGTAAGGGAGTTTGTCCGTAGGCAATTGGGTTTTCCGCGTTCGGAGACTTGGCTACTTTCAGGGTGTCGCCATCCTTGATCAGCCAAGCCCAGCCGCTACCGAATTGGGTGCCTCCAGCATTTTTGAACTCGTCTTTGAATTTGTCGAGACTACCGAAGCTGGCGTTAATCTTTTCCGCTAGTTCGCCACTAGGATTGCCGCCTCCGTTTGGCTTGATGCCATTCCAATAGAAGGTATGATTCCACACCTGAGCAGCGTTGTTGAATACAGCAGCTTTGTCTGAAGCTTTGTAGGTTGCCTTAATGATTTCTTCAAGCGACTTGTCGGCTAGTTCCGTGTCCTTAACCAGGTTGTTGAGAGTGTTCACGTAAGCAGCATGATGCTTGCCGTAATGGAACTCAAGTGTCCGCGCCGACATACCAGACGACTCTAAAGCGTCTTGATCGTAAGGTAAAGGGGGTAATTCAAATGCCATTGTGTTCAATCCTCTGCTAACTGCTTTCTAGCTTAAAACTAATGAAGAAGTTTTTTTCTTCTTAAGCATATAAGTCTCGCCAGACCGAGGTCGCGATCGCTGACGATATAAAACTTAACCACTGGATTGTACCTTAAAAGTCGAGAGACAGCCAAAATCAACGGTTTATGCCAGTTTAGATGCCGCTTTCCACTAATTTCTGCCGCTTGCATCTATCCAAAGGGATAATTAATAATGGCTCAAAACTTCTTTAACGATTTCGATTGCCGCTGCTGGAGTATTGGCAATCAAAATAGAGTCTTCAGACAAGCTTTGGAAAAAAACTTTACTTTCTGGATGATTCGTTAACAAAATCACTTTTTTATGGTTTTTCAAAGCCAGGGCAATTTCCGAAGCCGTTCCCGCACCCATGCCACAGGCAATCACAACATTAGAGGAGAGGACATTAATATTATTTCTCCCATTTCCCATATCGGTAACAATCGCAATATCTACGGCATTAGAAACAGCGCTGGTATCGTTAGTAGGAAGAATGCCAATCGTTAGACCATTGGCAGCTTTTGCGCCCTTACTTGCTGCATCCATCACACCCGCATTTCTACCGCCAGTCAGCAGCACCCATCCCGATTGGGCGATGAGGTTGCCTAGTTTGTAGGCATTTTGTAAGTCGGTTTCGGTGGCGTTGGCACCTGGCCCCATAACGCCAATGATGATTTTTCTCATAAGAAAATTATTGAAATTTTTCACACTTTAGTTAGCAGAGGAAATCTGCCCGTCCTTCAGATCCCCGACTTCTTAGAGAAGTCGGGGATCTCGCCTTCCCGAATCATTTAGGACTGCTATAGGCAAAGTTATAATCCCCATTGCGATCGCAATGGGATTTAAAAAACACTCATAAGCTATCAGCTAAGAGATCCGGCAATCATCCCGGCGAGTACAATAAAGCCAATCCAAACATTTTGGCGGAAAGTTTCCCCGTAAACAGGTGTGGGGACATCTTTTTGGCTAATTCGGGCATATTGCCAAATCCAGGCTAAAGTAGCAACAGCCAAGGCTAACCAAAAACTCAGATGTAATTGCATCTCGATTCCTAGCCATTCTAGTAAGATTGCGGTGCCAACAAAGAAAACGCCCACAGCTTCGGCGGCGTATTTACCAAAGAACAAAGCACTGGAGTTAATGCCAATTCTGCGATCGTCTTCCTTGTCGCTCATGGCGTAAACTGTGTCAAATCCTAGTGTCCAAAGTACCGTCGCCCCCCATAAAATCCAGGTGGGTTCTTCTAGCTTGGCAGTTACAGCAGTCCAACTGATCAGAACGCCAAAACCCCAGGCGATAGAAAGTACCAGCTGTGGCACCGGGAAGACGCGCTTGGCGAGGGGGTAGCATACGATAACCGGAACTGCGGCGACGCACAGCCAGAAAGTTAGCGGGTTGAGGTAAAAGGCGAGAACAGCAGCGCAACTCATCGCTATCAAGGCGACGACGATACCAGTTGTTACTGACAAGGCACGAGAAGCGAGGGGACGCGATCGCGTTCTTTCCACTTGTGGATCGATATCCCGATCCCACAAATCGTTAATAACGCATCCAGCAGCACTTGTAGCAAGAGTACCCAACACCACCACGCCAACCAACGGTAGCGGTGGTGTTCCCCCTGCTGCCAAAAATACAGCCCAAAGGGCGGGAATCATCAAAATTAATCGTCCTTCCGGCTTATCCCACCTCAAAAGCCGGATGATAGTCAGCCATATTGGTTCAGATTGGGGTTCTTGTTGAGTCAGCATGATCTATGAAATTTTTAATCCTTAAGTTTCAATCCCTAATAGGGATTTTAAAGCTGACTTTGCCAAACCCCGGATAAATTCTACAAAGAATCATCAATTTGCTAATAATTCCTATAGATATATGCGATTAATCGTGTCTTTATCCCCTATAGAATATCCTTATTCATCAAGTCTCGGCTGGGTTTAGAACCCTAGATACGTTGCGATGGTTAATTCATTTATCGCCACCAAAGATAATTCTGTGAATATTCCCTTTCCTAAGATGAATCAAGATCGGATTCTTGCTGCTATTGACTTGGGTACAAATTCCCTACACATGGTGGTAGTGCGAATTCAACCTAGTTTGCCTGCTTTTAGTATTATTGCCAGAGAAAAAGATACGGTGCGACTGGGCGATCGCGATCAAAAGACGGGCGATCTGACACCGGAAGCTATGGATCGCGCGATCGCTGCTTTACGCCGCTTCCAGGGAGTTGCTAAAAGTTTGAACGCCGAACATATTATCGCTGTTGCAACTAGCGCAGTGCGCGAAGCCCCCAACGGTCGAGACTTTCTCAAACACGTAGAATCAGAGTTAGGCTTATTTGTAAACCTAATCTCTGGTCAAGAGGAAGCCCGACGAATTTACTTGGGCGTACTTTCGGGGATGGAATTCAACAACCAGCCCCACATTATTATTGACATTGGCGGCGGTTCCACTGAATTAATTTTAGGGGATAGTCACGACGCGCGAAGTCTCAGCAGCACCAAAGTCGGTGCGGTGCGCCTTACAAGAGAACTTGTCAGCACCGACCCGATCAGCAATGCCGAATTTTATTACCTGCAAGCCTACGTGCGGGGACAGCTAGAACGACCCGTGGAAGAGTTGCAGGCTTACTTGCAGCCGGGGGAATTACTGCGTTTAGTGGGAACAGCTGGCACTATAGAGACTTTAGCAACAATGCAGGCGCGAGAACAGATGGGAATGGTGCCAACGCCCCTAACTGGCTACCAGTTGAGTCTCAAATACCTGCGGGATTTAGTTAATCGTCTGCGAAAGATGAACAACGCCGAACGCGCCGCAGTTCCCGGAATGAGCGATCGCCGCTCAGAAATCATTGTTGCAGGTGCAATAATTTTACAAGAAGCGATGACGCTGCTGCGCCAAGAAACGCTTACGGTTTGCGAACGGAGTCTTCGGGAAGGTGTCATCGTAGACTGGATGCTTACCCACGGTTTAATTGAAGACAAACTGCGCTACCAAAGTTCAGTGCGTCAACGCAGCGTCATCAAAATTGCCCAAAAATATCAAGTCAATTTAGAATACTCTCAGCGAGTAGCAGAATTTGCCCTCAGTTTATTTGACCAAACCAAGGAACATCTCCACAACTGGGGTCTAGAAGAAAGGGAACTGCTTTGGTCTGCCGCAATTTTACACAACTGCGGACACCATGTGAGTCATTCTTCTCACCACAAACACTCTTATTACTTAATTCGCAACGGCGACCTTTTAGGCTATACAGAAGCTGAAATTGAAGTCATCGCCAACATCGCCCGCTATCACCGCAAAAATCCTCCCAAGAAAAAGCACGAAAACTATCAAAATCTCCCCAGCAAAAAGCATCGCCAGATAGTGACTCAGCTCAGCGCATTGCTGAGACTAGCAGTTGCTCTTGACCGCAGACAAATTGGTGCTATTGAGCGGTTGCAGTGTGAATATCGCCCGGAACGAGAACTACACTTGCAGCTTTTTCCAACTCATTTAGAGGATGACTGTGCTTTGGAACTCTGGAGTTTAGATTACAAAAAAGACGTGTTTGAAGGGGAGTTTAATGTTAAATTAGTAGCTACTTTAGAGCCTGCTGCTGTTGTGGCGGTCTAGGCTTGTTGCGAATTTAATGTAAGCATTTTTCAAAAACCAGTTTTATTTTATAAAACTGGTTTTTGAGTTGTTACGATAATAAAAAAGAGGTAAATTTCTCATTAATAATGTCAAGTAAAGTTACATCCTCCAAATTATGAACTTCTTAACATCCACAGTGGTTTTTTATTCTGCCAGTATTCTTCCGCAGAACGTAAAATTTCCTGTGCTATTTGCTGCTAGCAACAGCCAGCTTGGCTGAATATATCCGGTCTGTCATAAAATCAGAGATATCTCTTCGTCTAAGGCATGCCAATTAGCCCCAAAGTAGATGAGAAATTTCATCGCTTCAGCAACTTTTCTTAAAAAGGTTTCTTCACTTTAAATTTTTTGACCCCATAAGCTACAGCACAAGGAGTGAGGCGAAGTCCTTATGGGTTAGCAATAATGACGGGTTGCTTGCCCTCTACCACGGCAATATAAGAATTTGTCGTACCTAAACTAATCTCAACTAATTTTGCCATAATGCTCAACTCCGTCTAAGGGTGGGAGGAGCTTATCAGTAGTTAAAAAGATAGTGGCTTCCGTTATGCGCTAGAGTCAGTTTTGATTCCTGTACTCTTAAATTATTAATTTCCGCGTAAATTTTGGTAACGATAGAAGGCGTAGGTGTCGAACATGGCACCAACAATGCTGAAGGTGAAGCCGATGGTTAAAATGCCCTCTAGAGGACAGCCATTGCCGAAGACAGCGAGAAATTGTAAAATCTGCGCCTGGGTGAACTGGGCGATCGCTTCGACTAAAGGAATGTAACTTAGCAGAGACAAACTTGCCAACACCCCGCCAAAAAGGACTATAGGGGCGGCAAAGCTAAGAAGACTCGCCAGAATCAGGGAACGGAAGAAGTTAGGCAAAATGCTCATAAGGACGTTACTGCGAAGGAACTGACCGAGAAGGCTTAAGGGGACAGTGCTTGTTTATCTCTATATACAATAGGTGCGATCGCTCAATCTGCACCGATATGTCAGAAATCTTAAATAAACCTTAAAAATATTGGTTAAAGTCCGTAAATGTATCTCATAATTTCTGGGGATTGGGGGCTGGGGACTGGCGGCTGGGGATTAGGGATTGGGGGATTAGGGCTTTTTGCCTTTTTACTTTTGCATAAGTGCTTTTTTAGGTGGTGCATCAGTTATGCTTTACGCAGTGGTTGAAGCGAGCATTAGCATCATTGAGCGAGACTACGCAAACGAACAGCTTAGGGGTGTGGGGTCAGCGGTTGCTGGCGGCGATTTTCCTGGGGGGACAGGTGATAGTTCACCTACTGACTCGGAAAATCCATCGGCGCAACACCCTCGACCAAATGGCAGCAGTTGGCCCTGAATCTTTGCTAATTGCGCTGATAACTGCCGCTTTTGTCGGCATGGTGTTTACAATTCAGGTGGCAAGAGAGTTTATTAATCTGGGTGCTGGAAGGGCTGTGGGAGGCGTATTGGCGCTTTCTTTGACCCGCGAACTTGCACCCGTACTGACTGCGGTGGTTTTGGCTGGGCGAGTTGGATCAGCCTTCGCTGCGGAAATTGGCACTATGCGCGTCACCGAACAAATCGACGCGCTATATATGCTAAAAACCGACCCGATAGATTACCTGGTGATTCCCCGCGCGATCGCATGCTGCTTGATGCTGCCAGTTTTGACAGTTCTTTCTATCATCACCGGGATGGCTGGGGGAATGCTGGTTGCCACAAATTTATACCATCTTTCCGAAACCGTATTTCTAGATTCTGCCCGGAATTTCCTTCAAGTCTGGGATTTGTGTAGTGCGGCGATTAAAGCATTTTGTTTTGGGGGACTAATTGCCACAATCGGTTGCAGTTGGGGCTTAACCACCACCGGAGGAGCAAAAGGCGTTGGTCAATCTACCACAACAGCTGTTGTCACAGCTTTACTTGCCATCTTTATTTCTAACTTTTTCTTGACTTGGGTGATGTTTCAGGGAACTGGCAGTGCCGTACTGCGGGGGGCCTGAGGTTAAGAACCTTTAAAATAAAAAATAGAGTGACGATTTTTTACAAAACGGGGTTTATGCCTGTGACTACTGCTGCGTCTTCTTCTTTACCGTCACAAACTATTGAACTGTCACCTAGTTACACACTACCTTTGGGATTGTTAGTAGTTGCGGTTCCATTATTGCTCTTTTCACCTTGGCTGGCAAGCGCGATCGCTATTTTCGGGTTGTTCCTGCTGTTTCAGGCGGTAACAATCCGCTTGCAATTCACCCCAACAGCATTAGATGTTTATCGCTCTGATAAAATGATTCGGCGCTTTCCTTACCAGGAATGGCAAAATTGGAAGATTTTTTGGACACCAGTGCCAATTCTGTTTTACTTCAAAGAAGTTAACAGCATCCACTTTTTGCCGATGTTGTTTGATCCCAAGATGCTAAGGACTTGCCTGGAAGAACGCTGTCCCATTAGGAATTAGTTATTAGAAATTAGTTATTAGTTATTGGTGCTGGTAACTAGAAACTAATGACTATTTACTAAAGGCTAATGAATTTAGTCATTAGTCTTTGGCGCTGCCAATTAGGGACTAATGACTAAAAACTAACCAGTAGAAGCTAAAAACTAAGGATTACCGACTACGGACTACGGACTAATGAATTCAGACGAAATCCATACCCAAGAAGATCAAGAGCCAACTGTTAAGACATTGGATAATTTAGACTCGGAAACAGAAACGGTTGTTGAAGTACCCGAAGAGGACAATATAGAATTACAAACGGCAACTATTGTTGAAGCATCCGATGACAATTTAGAGGAACAAACGGTAATTGTTGTTGAAGTATCCGGCGAGAATTTAGAGCCGGAAATGGCAACCGTTGCGCCCACAACCTCCGATGTCGAGAACTCTATAGCAGAGTTAGAGCAACGAGTAGCTGATCTACAACGCCAAGAACAGTTTTTGATACAGGAAATTGCCGCTCAAAAAGCTGCTCACAATAAAATGCTGCAAGAGCAGGTGGTACAAACTCAAACGGTAATGAATCGCTTAATGCAAGAGTCTTTAGGCGAACTGGAGCAACGCAAACAAACCCTACAAATTGCCGTGGAACAACTGGAACGACGGCGCGATCGCATCCGCGAGGAAATGCGAAGAACTTTTGCTGGCACTTCTCAAGAACTAGCGATTAGAGTGCAAGGCTTTAAAGATTATCTCGTCGGTAGCTTACAGGATTTAGTGCTGGCGGCTGAAGAATTGCAATTACAGAAAGAATCGGAAACGCCAAAGCCAGTTGTTGAAGAGTCAAAAGCGGCCGCTGCACCGCCGACAAATCCTAAATTTACGGAACAGGGTTTTCAATCGACATCGAAACAAATTCGCAGTATTTTAGACCAGTATCGGACGCGACCAGACTATTATGGCCCTCCGTGGCAATTGCGCCGGACTTTTGAACCAGTTCATGCGGAACGAGTTGCTAACTGGTTTTTCACTCAGGGGGGACGAGGCGCGCTGCGGACGATGGGAAGCCGCTTGCAAAATATTCTGGTCGCCTCGGCGGTGACTTCTGTGCTAAATACGCTGTATGGCGATCGCGTCCGCGCTTTAATTCTTGCTAACTCTCCCGAACGCCTGGGAGAATGGCGGCGGGGTTTGCAGGACTGTCTGGGCATTTCCCGCGCTGATTTTGGCCCAGAGCGAGGGATTGTTCTATTTGAGGCGGCAGAAGCCCTAGTACAAAAGGCAGATCGACTGGTTAAGGAACGGCAGATGCCTTTGATTATCATTGATGAGACAGAAGACTTGATCAATCTGTCGCTGCTGCAATTTCCTCTGTGGTTAGCTTTTGCGCCCGATCCTCAACAGATGTCCCCTGATATGAGATATTAACAATCGAGCTACAGGTAAGAGGCACGCTTGCGATGATGCTACAGTACGCTGTCAGTGGAGGATTGTTAATAGCAGCCTATCTACTAGGCTCGCTTCCTACGGGTTATTTGGCGGGACGCTGGCTTAAAGGGATTGATATTCGAGAACAGGGATCAGGTTCGACTGGTGCTACCAATGTGCTGAGGACTTTGGGGAAAGGCCCAGCAGCGATGGTGTTACTGATTGATATGTTGAAGGGGATAGGCGCGATCGCTCTGGTTTACGCTTTGTATACCTTTGCTCCCACGCCTCTTTTACCTGCCACCTGGCAACCTTGGCTAGTCGCTGGTACCGCCTTAGGCGCACTCTTGGGTCACAGCAAATCTATCTGGCTTTCCTTCAGGGGTGGAAAATCAGTTGCCACTAGCATTGGCGTTTTATTAGCCATGTCGGTGCCAGTAGCATTAGGCACTGTGGCAGTATTTGGCGTATTTCTCGCCTTCTCCCGAATAGTTTCCCTCAGTTCCATTGCCGGAGCGATCGCAGTTACTCTGCTGATGATTCTCCTGAAACAGCCCTTACCCTACCTGCTATTTGCGATCGCTGGTGGGATCTACGTTATCTGGCTACACAGGGGCAACATTGAACGCCTACTTGCCGGAACCGAACCTCAATTAGGGCAAAAGTTACAGCAAGAGTAGGAATTGCTAATTTGAGGAAGCCACAGCCATCAATACATCTCGGTTAATGTTGTGATGCAAATTTAATCCCTCCAACCCCTTAAAAAAGAGAGTTGAGCAGGGTGGTTTCATACAACCCTTAGAAAATATCGAAAATTGCAACATTTTGTAGGGGCATGGCATTGCCATGCCCCTACCACCAACAAAAATCAACGTTACAAAATTTTCTTTTAATAAATGAAACCACCCTGCTAAAAAAGGAGAGTTGAGGGTATCAAGCCTTATCGCTTGACGTATTGCCATACTCCTCTTTTACTATTAGCCATTAGTTATTGCGACTATTTTCCCAACTCCTGCGATCGCCGGGAAGCTGCCACAACTGCTTCAATCAAAGCTGAACGGAAACCCGAACGCTCTAACTGTGCGATCCCAGCAATAGTAGTACCACCGGGACTGGTAACGCGGTCTTTCAACTCGGCGGGATGTAGCCCGGATTCGTGCAAAAGTTGGGCTGTACCCAGTACAGTTTGGAGAGCTAACGAAGACGCGATCGCTCTTGGCAACCCAGCAGCGACACCCCCATCCGTAAGAGCTTCCACCATAATTGCCACATAGCCGGGGCCTGAACCCGAAAGCCCAGTCACCGCATCCATTAAGGATTCTGGCACCTCCACCACTTCCCCTACCGCCTGGAAGATAGCTTTTGCCTCTTCCAGGTGGTGATTAGTGGCGTGTTTGCCGCGTGCTAAAGCAGTCATTCCCGCCCCCACCGTCGCCGGAGTATTCGGCATGGCGCGGATCGCCCCTGAAAGCGAGAAAGCCGCTTCTAACTGGCTCAAAGAAACACCCGCCATAATCGAAATCACCAACGGCGGTGATTCGGCACGCTCGTCATCCGCCAAGTCTGCCACCACCGCCTCAAACACCTGCGGTTTAACCGCCAACAACAGCACATTACTTGCTGCTACCGCCCGATTGTCTGCCGTCACCTGTACGCCGTACTGCTGCGCCAAAAAATCGCGCCGATGTAGTTGCGGGTCACTCACCAAAATCTCCTCAGCCGGATAAATCTGCTGAGCTATCAGGCGAGATAACAGAGCTTCTCCCATTACCCCGCCGCCAATCATGCCAAACTTGATGGACAACCTTGCCCCCATCACTTAAATTAATTTTGAATTTTGAATTTTGAATTCATAACTCAAAACTCATAACATTTACTGCGCCATCCGCGTCTGTTCTGCTGACCAAGCTGGAGCGGGAGCTGCGGGACGAGAAATGCGGACTTGCGGTTGGGGAGCTTCGTGAACTACGCCCGTCTGGGTACTTACCTGAACACAGCTTGGTGTAAACAGAAAAATACTTTCCCCAATTCGCTCTTGATGTCCATCAATGGCGTAGGTGCCTCCAGCAACAAAATCCACAGCTCGTTGCGCCTGATCTGGGTCCATAATCGTCAGGTTTAACACAACTGACTTCCGCTCCCGCAAAGCTTGTATCGCCTGGGGCATTTCTTCAAAAGAACGCGGTTCCATCACTACCACTTCAGAAATGCCATTTACGGCTCCGGGCATCCCAATCACATTATTCATTGTTGACCCCATTTCTACTTCTCGTACAACAGCTCTTGTATCCCGTGTCCGACGACTCTGGCGGCGTTCTTCCTCTGGTGTTTGCTGAGGATGCTGTTCCTGATAGATGTTTTGGTACTCTTCGCCGTCTGGTTCTTCGTACTCATCGTACTCATAACTGGCAGGCTCGTTGAGTCCCACGAAATCTCGCAGTTTGGAAAAAATATTATTCACAGTTCACGCTCCATCACAACTTCAGGTTTACTCTGGGGATTATTTTACATAGCACCCTTGAGACAGAAGTCTTGGTTAAAGAAACGACAATAACAATCATATAGTCGTGTTGGCAATATAATAGCTGATGTCTTATCCCTTACCCTACCCTTATCTTCAGAATTCTTGTCTTCTTCAGGCGTGGAAAGGCTTCTCAAGGATTCCGTTGGCCAAAAATAATTCTCCCCAAACGCACCATCGTCGCTCCAGCTTCCACAGCTAGAGGGTAATCATCTGACATCCCCATCGATAGCTGCTGCATTTGAATATTTAACCAGTTTTGTTGCCCGATTTTATCAGCTAATTCGCTGGTACTCTCAAATACTGAGCGAATTTCTGGCGGCTTTAGTGCGAAAGGCGGAATTGTCATCAAACCTTGAATTTGCAGATTGTAGCACTGATTTAGGGCTGGTAAATCGGCAAGCAGTTCCGGAACACTCCAGCCATACTTGTTGGGATCAGGCAGAATTTTGACTTGCAGGCAGACTTGTGGCGACAAGGACAGCTCGTTAGCCAGTTGATTGAGTCGCTGGGCTAATTTTAAGCTATCCACGGAGTGAATCCACTGAAATAACTCTAGGGCTTTTCGGGCTTTATTGCTCTGGAGATGTCCTATTAGATGCCAGGTGATGTCTGGTAAGTCTTGGAGTTCGGCTTGTTTGAGTTCGGCTTCTGGTGTGCGACTTTCGCCAAAATCTCTTACTCCAGCAGCATAAGCTTCCCGCATGGCATCTACCGACACTTGTTTAGTGACTGCGATCAGGCGAACAGATTCTGGTAATTGTTGACGAATCTTGACAATTCGTTGCGCTAAGTCTCCGGTCATTAGACCTATCTTCAAAAGGGACTAGGGGTTAAAAAACGCTTTCATGTTCAAAATGAATTTTTCACTTTTTGCATGAAAGCCTTTTTAAAGTGCATGGGGATCGTACTTAAACATCGGCAGGGCAGCTTTAGGAGATAAAATTAAAAATGTATAATTATAAATCAAAAAAGTTTATTTTTAATTTTAATTGTTAATTTTTAATTTTATCTCTTAGCAAAATGTTTGCTTGTGAATAACCTGAAGCTTATCGTACTCCTGTAATTGGCTGCTGCGACGGAGCATCCGCATACGGTTTTCTACCATAAGACGAGCATCGTTGCGACCAATTGGTTCAAATTTAATTCCCGTGGGTGTGGTGTTGACCAAAAAAAATAGACGCTGTGCATACAGGGTGGTGAATAGTTCCTGGTTGTCTTCCAGTAAACAGACTCTGTAAAGTAGACCAAATGTTGGGTGATTCAGATAGGTTTCGGTACTCATTAACATTCACATAAGGAATACCCATCCCTAGCTTGGGGATTGGGAAGAGTCAAAGAGTGGAGATGGCAGTTTGACTCGCGCTAGCCCCCTCTTTTTATACTCAGGGAGTTGACTCCGTTTAAAACTATGCAGATGATAGCTTGATTTGGAGCCACTGGGATGAAGTGGTAGTTGTCATATTTGTGTTATCTGCCGGTAGTTGTTTTTCCAGCGATCGCTGACAGACAGGATCTCCGTCTTTTCCTACCCACTGATATTAAAACTGTTCAGTGCTGCCAGCAGAGCTTGAGCTTTGTATAAAGATTCATGCCATTCTCGCTCAGGATCGCTATCCGCAACGATCCCTGCGCCAACTTGCCCGTAAACAACAGCTTTATTGTCCCCCTGGGTATAAAGGAGGGTGCGGATCAAAATATTTAAGTCCAGGTGTCCCCGCCAATCAAGATAACCACAGGAACCGTAGAACAAGCTGCGACGCACGGGTTCAAGTTCTTCAATGATTTCCATACACCGGACTTTAGGGCAACCTGTGATGGTACCTCCGGGGAAGAGGGCGCGAATTAAGTCAACGGTATCGTAGTTTGGGCTAATCGTGCCGATAACGTTGCTGACGAGGTGCATAACATGGCTGTACCGCTCTATAGTGAAAAGTTCATTGACTTTTACAGAACCCCACTGACAAACGCGCCCCAGGTCGTTACGCTCTAGATCCACCAACATGATGTGTTCGGCTCTTTCTTTGACGTTGGCGATCAAGTCACGAGCTAGTTGTTCGTCGAGGGTTGGGGTAGTGCCGCGCGATCGCGTCCCGGCAATTGGTCGCGTCTGCGCTTCTCCCTCCCAGAGTTGTACCAATCGTTCTGGAGAACAGCTAATTACCGCTCCCCAAGGTGTCTGCCAATAGCTAGCGAAGGGGGAAGGATTAATGTGCTGCAACGCCTGATAAATATCCCACGGGCGGGCATTGGTGGGCTGCTCAAATCGCAGGGAAAGATTTGCCTGAAAGATATCTCCAGCCTGGATATACTTTTTGGCTTGGCGCACAGCGTCTTCGTAATCAGTTTGGGATGAAAAGAGATGGACGTGAGGAGGTTGGGGATTGGTGATTGGTGATTGGGGATTGGGGAATTTTCCTTCCCTGTCTTCCCAGCTTTTCTGTTCTAGTTGGCTTTGCAACAAGTCGAGTTCAGAGGGGTCGCTAGCTGCTAACCAAAGGGTTTGTTCCCAGTGGTCGAGAACGGCGAAAGACGCTGGTTCATACCAATAAGCGACTGGGAACGGCAACGGGTCGGTTTTGAGATTGGGTAATTGCTCAATCTCCCAAGCAAGGTCATAACCTAACCACCCCAGCCAGCCACCAGTAAAAGGAAGGGCTTCGGCTGAGGTGGGGTTGTCTGTTTTCCCTGATTGTTGCAGCTTTCGGCGTAGGAAGGGGAGAATCTCGCCTATAGGTGGTGTCCACATCTGAGGCTGTCCATCCACAATTCGGGGGACACCAGCACAGATGGAGTATCGAGTTAGGGAGTTTTTAGTTTGATTAGAGCTTTCAGTATAGGGACTTTCTAGAAGGGTAGCAATTTGAGAATCCAGAAATAATGCAGCGAATACTATTGATCCAGTTCGATATTGTAGAGGAAGCGATCGCCAGTACCAAGGTTGCATCTTTAGTCATTAGTCATTATCTAGGAGGCGAGGAGTTATTAATTCAAAACTCATAACTTATGTTTCCCATCCCCAAATCAGCCGCGCTCCCCATAGTACAACCAAACTCACCAGCGCTACCAGATCGCCCCTCTTAAGGCGCAGCTGGTGCCACTGAACGCGATGCCGATCAGGACTGGTGAAGCCGCGTACGTTCATGGCACTGGCGATTTGATCGGCTCGTAGGAGGAGATTTTCCAGTAGTCGTTCGGCTACCAGCAACCAGACTTGCAGACTTTTACGGAGACCTAACTTTTTCCAGTTTATCGCCCGCGTTCGCACGGAACGAATTAAATTCTGTATTTCTTCTAGAACTAAGGGAATGAAGCGTAGGGAAAGGGTCAAGGTGAGGGCAATTTCTGTTACGGGCAATTTGAAGCGGCGCAAGGGTCGCATTAAGCTTTCCATACCAGCAGTAATTTCTTCTGGTGCGGTTGTGAGCAAAAAGAGGTTAGTGCTGTAAATCAGGATAAACAGTAAGGTACTGACGCTTATTGCTAGATCCAGGGACTTGCGAGTAATTTTAATCGGCCCTTGGTGAAACAGGACATAGCGGTAGTTTGTGGAGTTTGTTGCTTGCGACTTTACGGGCGAAGCATTCTGGTTATTCTTTGTCGGCTGTTGTCTGGATTGCTCTGCTGAAGGCTTCGCCTTTACTGTAAAGGCTATTTCATCTGATGGAAGACGACGCTGATAGTCAGATGCTAATGCGTCGGGGGCGATCGCGCTCAGGATGAACACAAAAAAACTTACCATTAATAGCCAACCCATTTGCTGTCGCCAAACGCGCAAGGGGATAGCGGCACTGAAAGTAATAATAATTAGTATTAGTGCTAGACCTATGCGCCAGTAGGGATTTGCTAGGACTGGCGCTATGAGAAAGCTCATCAACCAAGCTATTTTCACCCGTGGGTCAAGGTTATGCAGCCAGGTAATCGGTTGTTCGAGGTACAGTCCCAGTGGCAGACTTCGCAGTAAATCCATATTCCGATTTTAGATTTTAGATTTTAGATTTTAGCTTTTAGATTTTAGATTCTCTTCCCTGTCCAAAATCTTTGCATCCAAAATCAGGCGCTATTTTGGGAAGAACGGGAGGTTGGAGGAAGAACCAGTAATGGTTCAACTCCCCGATCGTCCCCAAAAATCGCTTTAAAATTTATACACGAGTGGCTCGGTTTCGGTTCCCTGCTTCGACTTCGCGGACTTTTTTGCCTCGCCACATCAAGCGCAAGGGTGTTCCCTTAAAGCCTAGCTGTTGTCGGAATTGACGTTCGATGTAGCGACGGTAGTTGTCGTTAAAGCGCTTGGGTTCGTTAACAAATAGCGCGATCGCCGGCGGTTGACTGCTTACCTGAGTGCCGTAGTAGATTTTACCTTGTTTCCCTTGTCTGGTGGTTGGGGGCGAGTGCCAGGAAATCGCTTCTTGTAGCACTTCGTTAATCACGGCGGTGGTTACTCGTCGCTTGTGTTCTTCGGCGGCTACGTTCACCAACTCTAGAATTTTCTCTACTCGTTGTCCAGTTTGAGCGCTGACAAAGATTGTTTCTGCCCACTCGATAAAACTCAGTCGTTGTTTGAAGATTTCTTCAAACTCGTAGATCGTGTGAGAGTCTTTTTCAATAGCGTCCCACTTGTTAACAACAATTACACAAGCTCGCCCTTCTTCGTCAATGCGTCCTGCTAGTTTTTGGTCTTGTTCGGTGACACCATCAACTGCGTCAATGACTAACAGAACCACGTCTGCACGGCGGATAGCTTTGAAGGCGCGATTAATTCCAAAAAATTCTGCGCCGTACTCAACGTTTTTCTTTCTGCGAATCCCTGCTGTATCGATCAAGCGGTAGGTTTTCTCGTCCCGTTCCACAACGGTATCGATAGCATCGCGGGTGGTGCCTGAAATTGGGCTAACGATGGAGCGATTTTCGCCGACAAAGGCGTTCAACAAGCTCGATTTACCGACATTTGGTCGTCCGACAATGGCAACTTTAATTTCGTCGGTTTCTTCGATTTCTTCTGCACTCGGCAAGTATTTGATTAGTTCGTCAAGTAACTCGCCTGTACCGTTGCCATGAATGCCAGAGACGGGGAAAGGTTCACCTAATCCTAGTTGCCAAAATTCCGAGGCTTGGGTTAAACCTTGTTCTGGTGACTCGCATTTATTGACGGCTAACACTACAGGTACGGTTTGTTGACGCAACCATCGGGCGATCGCTTCATCTGAGGTTGTTAATCCGGCTTGACCGTCAACCACCAATATCGCCGCTTTTGCCTCTGCAAGCGCCAGCATTGCCTGTTCCCGAATCATCGGGAGAAATTCGGTGTCATCATCAAACACTAATCCGCCCGTGTCCACGACTACATACTCCCGATCTTGCCAGAAGGCGCGGCGATAAGTGCGATCGCGTGTCACACCAGGCTCGTCATGCACAATGGCATCTTGTACACCTGCCAAACGATTGACAATAGTAGATTTGCCCACGTTTGGGCGACCGATAATAGCGACAATTGGCAGGGACATAACGGGGTATAGTCATCCAACGGGATGATGAAAGTTCCAAATTTCTATTGTAACAATCCTGAATAAACCTGCTGTTATTCTTGGGTACCTTGCAATGAATTCAAAGCCTAAGTCTGGGAAAGTGGTAAGGGCGATCGCATACGCAGCAGTAGTAGCTGTTACTGGGTGCATACCCCAATCTTCTGCAAAACTCGTCAGCTTGGAAAACTCCACCTTAAATCTTAGTGCGATCGCGGAGTCTGAACCAACCGCCAAGCCTGTTGCTATCCTTACCGGACATCCTAGCTATGTTCAGGCGATCGCTATCACCTCCGATGGGCAGATTCTTGCCAGTAGCGGCGATGACAACAGCATCAAAATTTGGAATTTGGCACAGGGGATACGCATCCGCACCCTCACCGGGCATTCTAAACCAGTTCATGCGATCGCCATTAGCCCATCTGATGTCAGCAAGATGCCTGCGTTACTAGCCTCTGGCAGTTATGATGGCAGCATCAAAATTTGGAATCTGGCCACCGGAGAACTCATCCGTACCCTGACTGGCGATTCCGATTCAGTTCTCTGTCTCGCCATCAGTCCAGATGGGCAAACATTAGCTAGTGGTGGTTTAGACAAAACTATCAAGCTTTGGAACCTCCGCACTGGGACACTTATTCGCACCCTGACTGGGGATTTAGATGCAGTTAATGCTGTCAGCTTCAGCCCAGATGGGCAAACATTAGCCAGTGGGAGTGCCGATCAAACTATTAAGCTTTGGAATCCCAACAACGGCATCCGGATTCGCACCCTCACCGGGCATTCCGACTGGGTTAATTCTGTCACCTTCAGTCCGGATGGGCAAACATTAGCTAGTGGCAGCAATGACGGCACAATCAAGATTTGGAATCTTGCCACCGGAGAACTGCAAAGCACTCTCAAAGGAAAGGCAGTTATGGTTAATTCCGTCGCCTTCAGCCCCAAGGGGCAGACGTTAGCCAGTGGCAGTTTAGATAATACTATCAAGCTGTGGAATCCTCGCAGTGGCGAACTCAAAAGCACTCTGGCAGGAGATGACAGCCAAGTTAATTCTTTTGCCTTTAATCCTGATGGGCAGACGATAGTCAGTGGCACTAATGACGGCATTATTAATATTTTGCAAGTGCCAAAATGAAAAAGCAAAAAAATGAGTTTAGTTTGAGATTTGAGTCCAAAAATCCAACATTAAAAAGCCTTGGTTGGGCTTCGCTGAATCGCTCAATTCAACCTACAATTATTCTCAACTAGCACTAATATTTTGTATGACGATACCCTTCATCTAGAAGCAAAGACACCTTTTTGAGGATAGCGATCGCGCAATATCACATACAAACGCGATCGCCACAGGTGCAGTGAGGCAGTCTAACACCAGGTCAGATTTCCCTAGATAGCGATCGCTTCCATCTGCTGAGAACTTTCTTTGAGCATTTGGGCGATCGCATCAGCGGGGACAGGACGACTAAAGTAGAACCCCTGACCTTCTTCACATCCCCGTTTTTGCAGGTAGTCAAGCTGTTCTTGGGTTTCTATGCCCTCTGCCGTAATGTTCAACCGCAGGCTCTTTGACAGGGCAATAATGGCATCGGTCACAGCGGCGCTATCAGGATTGGATGTCACATCCTGCACAAATGACCGATCGATCTTGAGCATCGTAACGGGAAAGCGCTTCAAGTAGTTCAAGGAGGAATAGCCGGTGCCGAAGTCATCTAAAGCCAGCAATATACCTAGTTCTCGTAATTGCTCTAAGGTATTAACAGATCGCTGAACGTCCCCCATCAGGAAGCTTTCAGTGACTTCGAGTTCCAGGTAAGATGCTGTTAGTCCGGTTTCCTCAAGGATTTGGCTGACGACTTCGACTAGATTCGGTTGTTCAAACTGTCGAGCTGACAGATTCACCGATATCCGAATCGGAGGGAGTCCGGCAAGCTGCCAAGCACGAGTTTGGGCGCAGGCAGTTCGCAAAACCCATTCCCCAATTGGCACAATCGAACCATTGGCTTCTGCAATCGGAATAAACTTGGCGGGAGAAACCAAACCCCGCGTCGGGTGCTGCCAACGAACTAGCGCTTCCATTGCCGTGATTTGTCTGCTGTGCAAATCAATCAATGGTTGGTAATAAACCACCATTTCGTTGCGCTCAACCGCCCCATGTAATTCATTTTCTAACGCTAGTCGTTCCTGCAACTGAGCATTTACTTCTGGTGAATAGAACTGATATTGGCTACGTCCTTGTTGTTTCGCCTGATATAGCCCCAGACGAGCCTGTTGCAACAGTTTATCCACACCATTGCGATCTTCTAGGTCATTAATTGCGATACCAATACTGGCTGTAATCCGAATCGAGGTACCCTCTAAAAAGAAGGGTTTTGCTAGCGTACTGACTACCAACTGGGATAGCTTGATCGCGCTCTCAAAGGAGGAAATTTCCGTCAGAGTGATCGCAAATTCATCTTCACTTATATGAGCCAAGATATCTGTTTGACTCGTACAGGTTGTCAAACGCTGGGCAATTGCTCTTAACAGCAAATTTAATGTTTCCTGCTCCAAGGTATGACTCATGTCAGTGAAATCGTCGATACCCAGCAAAAGCACTGCAAGCAGCCGCTGATTGTTTTCAGATTGGGATACTGTCTGATGCAGGCGATTGCGGAATAAATCTCGATTGGGTAATCCAGTCAGTGCATCGTAGTTACTGATGTAGTGAATTAATTCATCTAATTTATGAATCGTTTGCGAGGTATCTGCCATCAATGTGCCTGCTTCATCGGCAAATTCTGTGGGCAGTTCGGGTAATTTTTTGGTATTTAAATAGTCTTGCAATGCAGCAGATGTCAAAATGACTGGGGCGAGGAGGTGGCGTAGTGCATACAGAGTGGCTGCTGTACCTGCTAAGGTAGCCAACAGAGCAATAACTAGAACTCGCACTGTCATTTCCCAAGAATAAGAGTTTGAAATAATGAAAGTAGTCAGTAAGGTTAAAAGTGGTACGTGAGTGCCTAAAAATGCCACCAACATAATTTTGGCGGTATAACTTTTCTTAAGCAATCCGAACCGAGCTAGGAAGGAGTACAGGGCAAGCTGGCAATTGAGTTTCATAGATGCGGAACAAGGGTTGAAAGGGGGTAAATTACTTATTAAGTATTATGGCAAAAGAATATCTGAAATTGGGGAGATAAAGAAAGTATTTTTCCTTTGAATCAACCGATATAAGGTTATAATTATGACCTTAAATATAGCTAATTAAGTAAACTAGATTTTAAAATGTTTGATACATCTACCTCCACAATACAATTTTGGATCATAAGTCTTTACCGTATAATCACTGATTTATGAATATATTAAGAATAAATAAAATTTTCATTTCCGACAAATTGGGGAAAGTGAAGGCGATCGCTAATATTTTTCATAGGTTGTGGAAAGTCTGGGTTAGGTGAAATAGCACCTTGGTAACATCTGTCCGGTTGAGTAGTTTGGAGACTTGAAGCTATGCGCTGGGAATTCGGTCGTAAAAGCAGCAACGTTGAAGACAGGCGCGAGGGTGGGGTTTCTGGGCCTCTAGTTGGGGGTGGCGGGACAATCGTTCTGGCGGTGATTGTTGCCCTGTAGGGGGGCGATCCCGGTGCGGTGTTGCAGCAAGGACAAGAACAAGTGCCGAGCGATCGCCACCCTGAAGGGAAATGCCACCTTAATTAATTCTGTTGCTTTCAGTCCCAAGGGGCAAACGTTAGCCAGTGGCAGTTTAGATAATACTATCAAGCTGTGGAATCCTCGCACTGGCGAACTCAAAAGCACTCTGGCAGGAGATGACAGTCAAGTAAATTCCTTTGCCTTCAGTCCCGATGGGCAAATAGCGAGTGGCAGTAATGACGGCAGCATTAAGATTTGGCAAGTGCCTGCTCAAGAATGAGAAGGAAGGT
Source organism: Trichocoleus sp. FACHB-6 (assembly GCF_014695815.1). NCBI lineage: Bacteria > Bacillati > Cyanobacteriota > Cyanophyceae > Leptolyngbyales > Trichocoleusaceae > Trichocoleus > Trichocoleus sp. FACHB-6. The sequence continues at coordinate 73,385 of NZ_JACJOY010000050.1, read as the reverse complement.
TTTTCGAGATTAAAAATTTCAACTGCCTAACGTGCTAACTTTTGACACGCTTGCTGCCTTGTCCTTTGCAGTTCAAATTCAAAAACGCGATCGCCCATTTGAATAATTTACTACTCTCGCCGCCAGCAACTACACTGTAGATTTTGAGGGTCAGACGTAAATACCTGCAACAGAGGTGAGTGAGCTATGTACGTGTTGATTGGTGGAGCAGGGCTGGTCGGGCTGAACTTAGCCCAACAATTAGTAGAATTGGGACACACGGTTGCCGTCATCGATCCCGATCCCACCGCCTGCCGGTATGCTCGCGAACAAGTAGGAGCGATGGCTTTTGAAGGCAGTGCCGTCAGTACGCAAGTGCTAATAGAAGCAGGAATTCGCAAGGCAAATGCGCTTGTTGCCGCCCTCCGCAATGATGCTTTAAATCTGGCAATGGTGACACTTGCCAAGCACTATGGCGTCTCCCATATCGTGACTCGGATGCGCCAAAGTGATTTTGCCGAACCTTATCGGATTGCGGGAGCGCATCATGTCATCAGTACGGTTGACCTAGCCGTGACCACGATGGTAAATGCTATCGAATATCCCCAAGTAGAATCGATGATGCACTTTGAGCAGGGTCAGGTAGAAGTCTTCAAACTCAAAGTGCCACCGGAGTCTGACATTGCGGGTCGTACCGTGTTACAAGTCGCTCAGGATTCCCGGTTTCCCAGTGGTTCCTTAATTATTGGCTATCAATCCCATTCCCAAACCGATCTCGTAATTCCGAATGGCAAGACAGTGCTAGAGGCGGGAGCCACCGTGCTAGTTGTCACGAAATCGGAAAAGTTACATCAGGTGATTGATTTCCTAGGGTTGTGTTCTAGTCATCTTCCAAACTTAGAAGTTGCTCGTTAATGGTTTTGATGCGTTCTTGCACCACTTCTTCTGAGAGAATTCGCCTGCGGAGGGCGTCATTAAGTACCTGCTTTTCTGCCAATAGTAATTGCCGACGAATCGCGTCTAATTTTAGAAGATCGCTACTTTCAGCAGCAGCATCTTCGGGACGCTGATTATATATCTCCCGCAACGCTCTTTCAGAAGCTGCCACTCGCACCTGATAAGCGGCTCGCATCTCTTCGTAGATTGATTTTGGTAAAACTCCCGATTTCAAGAGACTTTCTAACTCATCCTGCGCTGCTTTGGAAGTCATCAATTGAGCTTGCAATTCTTCGATCTGCTGCCGTGATTCGGAATGGCGATCGAGCTTTAAACGTCTTATAAATCCAGGTAAACTTACTCCCTGTCCCACCAACGACAGCAGCACAATCCCTAAGACAATGACAACCAGCTTATCTCGCCCTGGCAAATTAGCGGGTAAGCTTAACGCCAAGGCGGTTGAAAGCGAGCCTTTAATATTGCCTAAAAAGAGAACGTGCCGCCATTTCACCGGAATGGGTTTGTCAAAAAAACGCACCAAGTCCAAGAGTGGATAAACGGTGAGCGCCCTCCCGACTTGGTAGGCAATCAGTGCGAGGAGAACGGCTGGAAGCGTCTGCCAAAGGGTGACGAGATTAATCTCTAAGCCGATGAGTAAGAAAATAAAGGTATTGACACCAAACCCGGCAAATTCCCAGAAACTGAACAAGGTCACTTGAGTGGAAGCAGAGGTACTGCGAGAAACCCCCAAGTTACCCACAATCAGTCCTGCTACCACAACGGCAACCACACCGGATACGTGGAAAAATTCGCCTAGTTGAAAGGCTCCCAGCGCTACGGCAATCGTGAGTAGAATCACGCTGAGAGGATCGTCTGCTTGGCTAAATAAACCAATACTCAGGTAGCCCAAGGCTAAGCCGACTAAGACTCCGCCGACGATTACGAACAAAAATTCCTGTACGACATCGAGGGGCGTTAATGACCCGGTTGAATTTGCAGTCAAGATCAGGCTAAATAAAACCAGCGCCACATCATCGTTGACTAAGCTTTCACCCTCTACGAGAGTGACCAGTCGGTGGGGAACAGACACTTCCTTGAAAACCGCAATGACTAAGGCGGTATCTGTAATTGACAAAATGACCCCAACCAGCAAGGCTGGTACCCAATCTAAGCCCAGTTCTAGTTTCAGCAAGACTGAGGTGATGGCAGCGCAGAGGGGAAATCCCACTCCTGCTAACAAGGCAATGGGTTTAAACGTGCTGCGTAGACGACTGATGTCAGTATTAATTGCCGATTCAAAAAGTAGAATCGGCAAAAAAAGATTAAAAATCAGAGAAGAATCCAGACGGATGCGACCCGGCAAAAGCTCTGTAATCGCTAACCCTGCCAATACTAACCCTGTAATGTAGGGAATCCGTAATCGTCGAGATAGTAGGGCAACCCCGGTGGCAACCAGCAACAAGACGATCAGAAAAATTACTAATTCAGCAACAGTTCCCTGGTTGTCGCTGCCTGCCACCGTCGGGACTGCCATGAGCGATCGCTCGCTTAGCCACTGCATAGCACGTACTCACAAGTGATGAACGATACATTTAGGGTCAGGTTCTACAGAACTGCCCTTAGTATCTTAAAGGATGAGCTACGATGCTTTTGTTCTAAGTTATAGCGATCGCTTTAAATGCCAAATTGAGGGGAACAAAGCGATCGCCTGCTATGTTAGGGGCAGAATTAATCAGCCGATTACTATACCATTTCCTCCAGTTCTTTACCCTTAGTTTCTTTAATCAGCAGCAAAACGAAGAACAGGGAAATCGCAGCAGCTGTAGTATATAGACCGTAGGCAAAACCTAAACCCACATCCTTGAGGGGCGGAAAGCTGGTGGATACCGCAAAGTTGGCAATCCACTGGGCAGCGGCAGCTAATGATAGGGCAGCCCCACGAATCCGATTGTTAAACATTTCTCCTAGCATCACCCAAACGACTGGCCCCCAAGAGAAGCCGAAGCAGAAGACGTAGAGGTTAGCAGCTAGCAGAGCAATGATGCCAGAGTTTCCGGTTAAGCTGGGGTTCCCGGCGGCATCTAGGGGCGCGCTGCCAAAGGTTGTCGCCAGGGTTCCCAGCGTGAGAGTCATGCCCAGAGAACCCAGGATTAGTAGGGGTTTGCGTCCAAACTTGTCCACGAAAGCGATCGCTACTAGCGTTGTCACAATATTGGTGACACTGGTAATCACCGTAATCCACAACGAATCCTTCTCGGAAAAGCCCACCGCCTGCCACAGCACGCTGCTGTAGTAGAAAATCACGTTAATCCCCACCAACTGTTGTAGTACAGATAACCCAATACCAATCCAGACAATCGATAGTAAACCATGCCTGCCTACTAAATCGGACAGTTGAGGTTTGCGTTCCCGCAATACCGTCTGCCGGATCTCCTGTACTTTAGCCTGAACATCTCCACCCAAAACCTTTGCCAAAACGGAAGCCGCTTCCGCTTCCCGTCCTTGAGCGACCAAGTAACGGGGGGACTCTGGAATCCGCAGTGCGCCTACTGCGTAGGCAATGGCAGCTGGAATCTCAGTCCAGAACATCCAACGCCAAGCCGGGACTCCGAACCAGAAGGGCGCTTCAGCGGAACCAGCAGCGACAGCGATGAAGTAGTCGCACAGCAAGGCGATGAAGATCCCGGTCACGATCGCAAGTTGTTGGAGAGAACCCAGTCGTCCGCGCAGGTGTGCAGGGGAGACTTCAGCAATGTAGGCGGGGGCGATAACGCTCGCAGCACCAACTGCTACCCCGCCCACCAATCGCCAAACCATGAAATCCCAGATATTAAAGGCAATACCAGAACCCACGGCGCTGATAAAAAACATAATAGCGGCGACGATCATCGTTTTTACCCGCCCGTAACGATCGGCGAGCTGTCCGGCAAAGAAGGCTCCCACCGCCGAACCCAGTAGTGCGGAGGAAACTGCGAATCCCGTTGCTACACTACCCGCTTGAAAATCTTTTCCCAAAGCTGCTACTGCACCATTAATTACGGCAGTATCAAAACCAAACAAAAAACCGCCAATTGCAGCTACCAGCGCCAGCATCAGCACATAGGATGTGCTGGCTTTAGGCATAACAGGTTTGTTGTGAATAGTCATTTGTTAATTCCTAAGTCAAACGCAAATGCAAAGCTAAATTGATTTCGATTTGCTCATCCATGCGAACTTTGAAACGCAAAGCCTGCCAAGGGATAGAAAGCAACTTATAGGTTGCTTTCTATCCCGGCAATCTCTCATGTACGAGGGCAATTTTTACTTTTGTGAATTATGGTGACAATGAGCGGATTTGTGTGATACTTCAGCTTCCGTGTTTAATGGGAGAACTGATATAAACTGGATTATGAAAAGGATGTAAATTTATTCGTCACCATAAGAACATTGTTTGACCTCATACCGTTACTAGCATCAATCTTTAGGATTAAAGCGACGAACGTGTAAGAAACTGTAAGATTCAGTGAAGAAACTTAACACAACAGCCTGATTTAAGTAAATGTCTGAAAATACAGAATCTTCAGGTTGTAAATTATATTTTAAATTAGAGATAAGAAGAGGGGTTTATCTAGAAACAAACCCTCCCCTCAAAAATACGCCATCTATAGCAATCCTATTTGAGTTGTAAGGTGCCAGCCTTTCAGATCCCGGATTTCTCTAAAGAAGTCCGGAATCTCTCCTTCAGAAAGCAATTTTACAATTTAAGTATGATTGCTACATCACAATTACCAATTAGTATCACAAGAGTTAGTACCTTTATAATGAGGGCATTATAAATATATCCATGTTGCAATGAAGAAACTATTAGTCACAGGTGCCAGTGGTTTTTTGGGATGGCATCTTTGCCAAGCCAAACAAGAATGGGAAATTCATGGAACCTATTTTTCCCATTCAATAGACATTCCCGGCGTAAACCTGTTGAAAGTTGACTTAAAAGATTTTCAGGAAATAAAGCGTATTTTTAGCCAAATTAAACCAGATGCAGTTATTCATACTGCTGCACAATCTAGCCCAAATTATTGTCAAAATAATCCTGAAGAAACCCACTTAATCAACGTAACAGCATCTGCTAATATTGCCGGACTTTGCGCGGATTATTCTATACCTTGCGTTTTTACTTCAACTGACCTAGTTTTCAATGGCTTAAACCCTCCCTATAAAGAAACAGATCCCGTGTCTCCTGTCAACCTATACGGCGAACAAAAAGTCATGGCAGAGTCAGGAATGTTAGAACGTTATCCGATGACCGCAGTTTGCCGTATGCCTTTAATGTTTGGGAATGCGACACCCACAGCTATCAGCTTTATTCAGCCATTTATCCAAACTTTGAAGGAGGGAAAAGAGCTACATTTATTTATAGATGAATTCCGCACTCCAGTTAGTGGGGTAACTGCGGCTCAAGGGCTTTTATTAGCATTAGATAAAGTCCGTGGCATCATTCATTTAGGTGGGAAAGAACGAATATCGCGTTATGATTTCGGTCGGTTATTAGTGGAGGTGTTTAAGCTTCCTGACGTAGGGCTTAAATCCGGCAAGCAAAAAGATGTGAAAATGGCTGCACCACGACCACCAGATGTTTCTTTAGATAGTTCAAAAGCTTTTGAGTTAGGATATTCGCCTTTATCTGTGCGGGAAGAATTAGAGGCGTTACGGGAGAAGTGATAAATGTCCTGGCGAATAGAATTCACGGCTACACATACAAAACCCGCCGTCGCGGGTTTCAATTTATTAGTCCGCGACGGCGGAATTTGCCTGTATAGCTGCGATTTATAATCGCGTAGTAATTTATAAATACTTCACTAACGAGCCTGATACGCTTGCCAAAAATATAGCCCATTTGTGACCAAAAACAGTGGCATTACTACAGAGAAAAAATCGACGCTCAATTCAGCAGAATGTCCCAAACTTACCTGGATAATCTGCCATTCTATAAATGCAAGTATCCACATAAATTCTGCCTTATTCCAGTCTAATAAATTAACAGCTAGCTGATATTGTTTAGCGACATTTTGCTCTGTAATACCCCAAATATAATTAAAGGTATGGGGAAACTTACGCAGCACTGTAAACGCTACATAAACTAAAATAGATAAGCTGGGGAAAAGCCAGATTAATTTTTTGCTACCCGTAGCATCTGGTTTGCCTCCCATCTCAAAATGGATGGGAATACTGTTGGGTAGATTTGCCCAAGATTGCAGGGTGATTACAATGATGCAGAAAATCCCTGCAACTGCGGCTATTTCTAACATCCAACTAATAGGCGATCGCGCGATTGTCAAAATCGGTCGTTGATTTGATGGATTCCTCGTCATAGGGTTAATTGCTAGGCGAGAACGGCATATATTTAAGACACAGTTTATCTCTAAAGTCAATTGCCATAATTAGAGAAAAGTTAGTAAAGTCATCAATCTTAACATTGGCAGATAGAGAGTTGATGGGCTACAACCAAATGGCAAGCATAGCCAACCTGTGACAGATGATATTTGAATTTACAGCAGCAAAGATTGCAGAAATTGCCTTTGGCGGAATGATAGAAGGTGGCGCTGGTAAGTTGACGGAAATCGCCATTGAAAAGTTAAATCTGCTACGCCAGAAGATTTGGAATAAATTACGGGGTAATCCAGACGCAGAAAGAGCCATTAAAGCCGTTGAGCAAGGCTCGAAGCCAGAATTAGCAGAGATTACTGAATATTTGCAGGCTTGCATGGATAAAGAGCCAGCATTTGCCCAAGAGATTCAGATGATGGCTAAAGAAATTCAAATCAGCAGCACTCAAGACAATAGCAAAACTCAGATTAACCGGGATAATGCCAAGGGCTATCAAGTAGAAACAGTTAATTCTGAAAGGGTGCAGTTTGGTGACGTTATCAATAACCCCTGACTGCTGGTAGTCAACCAGGGAACAAACCCTCAATCAGTTCAAAACTCACCTAACCTCGATGAAAGTCCTCCTAGCTTGGATTATTGGCAAGGGCGCACGGAGGAACGGCAGAAAATTGGGAAATGGATGGCGGATGGAAATATCCGGCTGATTGGCATTACGGGTTTAGGTGGCTTTGGCAAATCTACTCTGGCTGTCAAAATCTACGAAGAAGATAGTGCAGAGTTTGTCCGAATAGGTTGGGTAGATGTCAGCCGCCGCGTGACTTTTACCGAATTGGCGCGACGAGTCTTGCTGCGGTTGGGATTTTCCGCGTCCACTGTGGATGCAATTCCAGAATTGTCGCTGGTGGATGCGTTGGTGAACCATCTGCGGGAGGGGCGGTATCTACTTGTCATAGACAACCTGGAAAGTCTGCTGCAACCCGATGGGCAGTGGTTGGATGCTATCTACGAGCAGTTTTTTCATGGTTGGTTGGGATGTGGCGGTAAGAGTGTCATTCTGGTGACGACGCGGGAACGCCCGGATTTTCCAGCAATCAAGTTGAAATGGCTTCCTTTGCCGGGATTGTCACCAGCAGAGGGGGCTTATTTGTTGAGGGCTGCGGGGGTTCTGGGAACTGAGGCAGAATTGCAAGATTTTGCGAAAAAGGCAGAGGGTCATCCCTTGCTGCTGACGCTGGTTGCAAATTTTTTGATAGAAGAGGAACAGCCAAATCCGCAGATTAACTACTTACAGAATTATGGTTTGGCTAACGTATCCCAGCTATTGACTGACGAGAAGCTCAAAGGATCGCACCGAGAGGGCAAAACCGATATCTGGATGCGCCTGGTGTTAGATGCCAGCTTTCACCGACTTAGTGACAAGTTGCAAAGACTGCTACTAAATTTGAGTGTTTATCGGATTGCTTTCAATGGGGCGATGGCAGATGCCCAGTTACCAGGGGAAGAGGTATCGGAACGGGATTTAAGGCAGTTGGCTAGGCGTTCGCTATTGCAGGAGGAAAGGGACAAGAATAGGGGGCGATGGTTTCAATTTCACCCGTTCATTTTGGCGTATATCAAGCAAAAAGCCAGCAATCTAACCGAGGCGCACCAAAAGGCAATTGCATACTACAAAGAAAATGCTAAATCAGAACCCTGGCAGACAATAAGTGATGTAGCAGAATACCTAGAAGTTTTCTATCACTGCTATGAGCTAGGAAAGTATGACGACGCCTTCAAAGCTATTGGACTGTGTGCCGATTTTCTAACTTTACGAGGTTACAACATTGACCTAGTTGAACTGTACAGGCAGTTAGTTGAAGCATGGCAGCAAAGTAACTCTGAAAGTTGGGAATTCGCAGCTTCTCTAAATAGCTTGGGTAATGCTTACAATTCTCTGGGACAATACCAATCAGCAATTGATTACCTTCAGCAGTCTCTGGCAATAACACGGGAGATGAGCGCTCGCAATGGGGAAGCGAAGTCTCTCATAGGTTTGGGCAATGCTTACAATTCCCTGGGACAATACCGACTAGCAATTGATTACCTTGAGCAGTCCCTGGCAATATTTCGGGAGATTAGCGATTGCAATGGGGAAGCGGCTTCTCTCGGTAATTTGGGCAGTGCTTACTGTTCTCTGGGACAATACTCACTAGCAATTGATTACTATCAGCAGTCTCTGGCAATACTTCCGGAGGTTGGAGATTGCAGAGAGGAAGCTTACTCTCTCATAGGTTTGGGCAATGCTTGCCATTCCCTGGGACAATACCGACTAGCAATTGATTACCTTCAGCAGTCCCTGGCAATATTTCGGGAGATTGGCGATCGCAATGGGGAAGCGAACTCTCTCATAGGTTTGGGCAGTGCTTACAATTCTCTGGGACAATACCCAATAGCAATTGATTACTTTCAGCAGTCCCTGGCAATATTTCGGGAGATAGGCGATCGCAATGGGGAAGCGAACTCTCTCATAGGTTTGGGCAATGCTTACAATTCTCTGGGACAATACCCAATAGCAATTGGATATTATCAGCAGTCCCTGGCAATACAACGGGAGATAGGCGATCGCAATGGGGAAGCGACTTCTCTCATAGGTCTGGGCAGTGCTTACAATTCTCTAGGACAATACCCGCTAGCAATTGATTACTATCAGCAGTCTCTAGCAATATTCCGGGAGATTGGACATTGTAATGGGGAAGCGAAGTCTCTCAATAATTTGGGTAATGTTTACAATTCTCTAGGAAAATACCGACTAGCAATTGATTACTCTCAGCAGTCTCTGGGACTAAAACGGGAGATAGGCGATCGCAATGGGGAAGCGAATTCCCTCAATAATTTAGGCAATGCTTACGGTTTTCAGGGACAATACCGACTAGCAATTGATTACTATCAGCAGTCTCTGGCAATACAACGGGAGATAGGCGATTGCAATGGGGAAGCGAATTCTCTCGGTAATTTGGGTAATGCTTACGATTCTCTGGGACAATACCGACTAGCAATTGATTACCATCAGCAGTCTTTGGCAATACACCGGGAGATTGGGAATTGCAATGGGGAAGCGATTTCTTTATCTAATTTAGGAACTACCTTGGCAAAGCTAGGTCGAAAATTAGAAGCCGTTGCTGCTTACCAAAATGCCTGCGATCTGTATCAAGCAATGGGACTGGATGCAGATGTCCAACATGCTGACAATGCAATTCAGCGCCTTTCCAAAAAGACTAACATTTGGATGAGTTTGCCAAAAGCTATAGTCGGCCTTTTATTGCGATGGGTTAATCGCCTATGGCGACTACTGCACACCTTCTTTAGGCAGCGATGAGTCAAGGAAGATATCCCTTTTGCATCCTCTGTACCTATGCGGTTTCAAAAAAAATGCGATCGCATTCACCATCAACTAGCAAGTGCGATCGCGTTTTCTTTCAAAAGATACTAGCCTTGTGAATAAGCTTCCATTGGGAGACAAGAACAAACTAAATTGCGATCGCCAAAAGCATTATCGATACGTCCGACAGCAGGCCAAAACTTGTGTTCGCGTGTCCAAGGCGCGGGGTAAGCAGCTTGTTCGCGAGAGTAAGGATGGTTCCATTCGGAAGTAATCAGACTTTCTGCGGTATGGGGTGCATTCTTCAAGACATTATCTTGAGCATCTACTTTACCCAATTCAATTTCCTCTATCTCTTGACGAATAGATATCATTGCATCGCAAAAACGGTCTAACTCTTCTTTCGATTCGCTTTCCGTTGGTTCCACCATCATCGTACCCGCGACAGGCCAAGAGACGGTAGGCGCGTGGAAACCGTAGTCCATCAGACGCTTAGCGATGTCATCTACTTCGATTCCGGCGGATTTTTTGAGCGATCGCAAGTCTAAAATACACTCATGCGCCACTAAACCCGCTTTCCCCTTGTATAAAACTGGGTAGTAACTTTCTAAACGACGGGCGATGTAGTTAGCATTCAAAATTGCCACCTTGGTTGCATCCGTCAAACCCGCGCCACCCATCATGGCGATGTACATCCAAGAAATCGTCAAGATGCTGGCGCTACCCCAAGGCGCAGCAGAAACAGCACCCATCGATTTTGGATTATTCGCATCCATCTGGACAACAGAATGTCCAGGTAGGAATGGTACTAGATGCGGTGCGACACCAATTGGCCCCATACCAGGGCCACCGCCGCCGTGAGGGATGCAGAAAGTTTTATGCAAATTCAGGTGACAAACATCCGCCCCGAAGTCTCCCGGACGGCACAGCCCGACTTGAGCGTTCATATTCGCCCCGTCCATATAGACTTGTCCGCCGTTAGCATGGATAACATCGCAGATTTCTCGAATCGGTTCCTCGAATACGCCGTGAGTGGAGGGATATGTCACCATCAAGGCGGCGAGTTCTGACTTGTGTTTTTCCGCTTTAGCTTTAAGATCGTCTAAGTCAACATTGCCTTGAGTGTCGCAGTTAACTGGCACTACCTTCATCCCACACATCACCGCACTTGCAGGATTTGTTCCGTGCGCTGATTGGGGAATCAGACAGATATTGCGGTGTGTCTCGCCGCGACTTTGGTGATACTGACGAATTACTAAAAGTCCTGCATATTCCCCTTGAGAACCAGCATTAGGTTGCAGAGAAATTCCCGCAAAACCTGTGATTTCGGCTAACCATTCCTCAAGCTGCTGGAATAGAACTTGATAACCCCGCGTTTGCGATTGGGGTGCGAAAGGATGAATTTTGCCAAATTCAGACCAAGTTACAGGTAGCATCTCAGATGTTGCATTCAGCTTCATCGTGCATGATCCCAAGGGAATCATCGATGTAGTTAAAGACAGATCCTTTGCTTGCAAACGGTGCATATAACGCAAAAGTTCCGTTTCTGAGTGATAGCGGTTAAAGACCGGATGAGTGAGATAATTGCTGGTACGGGAGAGGGGGGAGTTAGATTTTGGTGCTAACTCTTCAACCGTGAAGGGTAGGGAATCGGAAAGGGCGAAAATCTCTAATAAGTCGATGACATCTGAGAGTGTAGTTGTTTCGTCTAGAGTAATCCCGATAGTTGTATCTATCCGCAGGTTAATTTGACGGGCTTGGCAACGTTGGAGAATTTCTTTTAAGTTGCGATCGCCTAATTCTACGCACAATGTATCAAAATAATTCTCACTACCAATGGTGTAACCTAGTCGCTTCAGTCCTTCTGCCAGAAGTACAGTCAGATTATGAATATTTTCGGCAATATTTCTCAATCCTGCTGGCCCATGATAAACCGCATACATACCCGCCATCACCGCCAGTAGAACTTGGGCGGTACAAATATTACTCGTAGCTTTATCGCGGCGGATATGCTGTTCGCGGGTTTGCAAGGCCAGACGCAGTGCAGGGTTTCCTTGGGAATCTTTAGAAACGCCGACAATTCGCCCCGGAACTTGTCGCTTATACTCTTCTTTGGTGGCAAAGTAAGCGGCATGAGGCCCCCCATAGCCCAGGGGAATACCGAAGCGCTGAGTGCTTCCTACCGCGATATCAGCCCCAAATTCTCCAGGGGGTGTAAGCAGAGTTAAACTCAATGGGTCGGCTGCGACTGTAACTAAGGCACCGACTGCATGAGCTTTTTCGACAAAACTCCGATAGTCGTAAATTGTGCCATCGCTGGCGGGATATTGCAAAAGTACGCCGAAAACAGGTTGCTGGAAGTCAAAGGTTTGAAAGTCGCCGACAATGACATCAATACCCAACGGTATCGCCCGTGTTTGCACGACTTCGATAGTTTGGGGATGACAGTCTTTTGAGACGAAGAACGCATTTGCCTTATTTTTGCAGATGCCATAGCTCATCGTCATCGCTTCGGCGGCGGCGGTTGCTTCATCAAGTAAGGAAGCATTGGCAATTTCCAAACCTGTGAGGTCTATGATCATTGTCTGGAAATTCAGCAGTGCTTCCAGACGACCTTGGGCAATTTCTGCTTGATAGGGAGTGTATGCTGTGTACCAGCCGGGATTCTCTAGGATGTTGCGCTGTATGACAGGTGGGGTGATACAGTCGTGATACCCCATGCCGATGAATGAGCGGAACACCTGATTTTTCGAGGCGATTTCTTTGAGGAGCGCGATCGCTGCGTACTCGCTTTTTGGTTCTGGTAACTGTAGACTTCCCTTAAGGCGAATCGTCTGTGGAACCGTCTTATCAACCAGCGCATCAAGGTCTTTCAACCCCAACACCTCCAGCATTTGCCCCACTTCATCGGGGTTTGGGCCAATATGCCTGTCTGCAAAAGAAATCGATTGCCTTATTCCTTCCATCACTTGCTGACGGCTAGACTGCGTTTGAGCGGTATAATATGCCATTTGCTCTCCAGAATTGTCTGCTTATTACTTTGTAACAGTAATTTCAGAGTCAGGAGTTGGGAAAAGTTTGAAGTTTGAATGAAGAGAATGTTTTCAAAACTCAAAACTAGAGACGCGATATATCGCGTCTCCATGTAAAACTCTTATTCCCCTTCCACCTGGACTCGATACTCATCCGCCGTCAGCGCTTCATCCAGTTCATCGGGGTCATTGATGCGAACTTTCAACAACCAACCCTCTCCATAAGGGTCTTCTCCCAGATGCTCTGGAGCTTCTACAATGACATCATTGCGCTCAATAACCGTACCGCTGATTGGCGCATACATATCTTCAACCGCTTTCACTGATTCAATTGTGCCAAAGCTGGCTCCCTTTTGTAGGGCATCGCCCACATCTGGCAACTCCAAAAACACTATATCCCCCATCTGATCGACAGCAAAGGCACTAATGCCAATTGTGGCAATTTCGCCTTCTAGCCGCACATACTCGTGGGAGTCTAAATACTTCAAGTCATCAGGGTATTCCAGAGCCATCTCACTTCCTCATCAGTACGCTGAAACTAGCTTAAGTTAGCCATTAAGTTTACAGCTTTCAGACTTAGAATCAGCACAATTATGGATAAACAAAAGCTATATCGTCTACTATTTGGCGAATTTTCCTTGAAAAGACTGGTCTTTTCGGCAATCTTTATCTATGCTTTTCTTTGCTTCTATGCCTACTTTTTTTCAGACAGGATGATTTTTTTGCCGCAACCCTCTAGCTATCAGGACAGTAGGGAGATTATCAAGCTAACGACTGCGGATGGTGTGAAAATCTCAGCGGTGCATCTGCCTAATCCCAGCGCTACCTACACAATGCTATACAGCCACGGCAATGCGGAAGACCTGGGAGACAGTCTACCGGGTTTAAGAGAACTGCGGGATATGGGCTTTGCTGTCTTTAGCTACGATTATCGCGGTTATGGCACCAGTCAGGGAACTCCCACTGAAGCCAATGTTTATCGGGATATTGATGCCGCCTATAATTATCTAACTCAACAGTTGGGTGTCCCGCCAAATCGGATTATTGTCTATGGGCGTTCTGTGGGTAGTGGCCCGGCTGTTGATTTGGCTTCTCGCCAGGCTGTTGCTGGTTTAATTTTGGAAACTCCGTTTCTTAGCGCGTTTCGGGTGGTGACGCGGGTTCCGATTGTGCCTTTTGATAAGTTTAATAATATTAGCAAGATTAAAAAGGTGCTTTCTCCAGTGCTGGTGATGCACGGGAGGCTGGACGAAGTTGTACCGTTTTGGCACGGGGAGCAACTTTTTGCCGCAGCAAATGAACCCAAGCGCTCTTTTTGGGTGGATAGTGCAGGTCACAATGATCTAGCGTGGGTTGCTGGCGAGTCGTATGCGAAAACTTTGCAGGAGTTTACCGAGTCTATTTCTTTGGTTAAGAGTTTCTGACTGGGAATGCCTCGTTAAGAGTTAGAGACTCTTAACGAGTAACTATTCGACTCAGCATTATCAGCCGAGGCACTTTTACTTGCTGGAGAGACGAGTAGGGGAACGATAAAAAGGTTTCTTGACAACAACCGCTGGATATGATTTACCCCGGACTTCCACCTCTAGCTGCTGCCCAATCTGCGCTAAATTCGTGGGAACATAAGCCAGGGCAATTGGTTGCCCTAAAGTTGGTGCCAGCGTACCGCTAGTGATAACACCCACAGCTTCACCGTTATGCAGCACCGGGTAGCCATGACGGGCGATGTAACGCCCTTGCATTTGCAACCCTACCAGACGGCGTTCTACTCCATTAGCTTTTTGTTGTTCCAGCGCCTCTCGCCCGATAAAGTCGCCTTTGCTATCGAGGTGAACTACCCAACCCAAACCAGCTTCTAAGGGCGTGGTGCTTTCATCAATATCTTGCCCATAAAGTGCCATTGCTGCTTCTAGGCGCAGGGTATCTCTAGCGCCGAGTCCGCAGGGAACCACACCAGCTGCTACAAGATTTCGCCACAATTCTACCCCTACTTCTGGGTCTACCATCACTTCAAACCCATCCTCGCCTGTATAGCCAGTGCGGGCAATAAAGGCTGGCTGTTCGAGTATGGTTGTATCGAGATGCCCAAATGCCTTAATCGGTGTCAAATCATCTTTGACAAATTGCTGTAAAAATGCGATCGCTTTCGGCCCCTGAACAGCAATCAAAACTTTCGCTAGTGACAAATCCTCGAAATCAACTGGGTAAGATTCCAACTGTGCAAACATCCAAGCTTTGTCTCTAGATCTGGTGGCGGCGTTGACTATCATTACTCCCCGCTGTTCGCCGTTGTCTTCGCCTTGATAGTAGAAAATTATGTCGTCCAAAATCCCACCTTGAGGATTTAGCAGCACGCTATACTGAGATTCACCGGGTTTCAGACGGCTAAGATCCGAGGGAACTAGCGGCTGGAGGTGGGAAATTAGCTGTTTCCCTTTGAAGGTAAATTTGCCCATGTGGGAGATGTCAAACATCCCCGCTGAGGTGCGAACTGCCTGGTGTTCTTGGGCAATGCCGATGTATTGTACTGCCATTTCCCACCCGGCAAAGGCGGTGAGTCGGGCTTTTTGTTCTAGGGCGAGTTGATATAGGGGAGTTCGGGCGATCGCTGTCTCTGGATGCAGTTCTTCGGTAGCCACAGCTGGTTATTCCGTCGCAGGTGATTATCTTTATCCTACGAGATGCCTGCATCTTCATCAGCGTAGAAAAAGGATTAATGTAAAGGCTTTCAGCAGATTTGCTCTTGATGAAAGCCCCGGCAATGACAAACATCGCCGGATATTTACAGGACTTACGCAGTTAATTAGTGAATGCCTGATTCTGTCGTAGGGGCATGGCAATGCCATGCCCCTACCGCGTGTTGACGTACGTAAGCCCTGATTTATTAACTAGCTGCTGATAACAACTGATTGCTAAGCATCTGCAAATTCTCTTCATTATCATTAATGATGCTTTCAGCTTGCAGTTTTAAGGCGCGAATATTTTCCTTACTTGCATCATCCATGTGATCGCCGCGTTCGGTCAGTCTTGTCTGAAAGCGATAGTAACGACGTTGATTTCTTACGGGAGGAAGTAACTGTTTGAGTTGGTAATGTACGGTGTCGCTGACACCATCAAAAGTTACATGAATGATCGGCTGCGCCCATTGGAGAAGTCCCCAGTCTTTCACCTTCTCATAGGGCAGAATTGTGGTTAGTTCTCCAGTACCAATTGAGACAATTAGAAAATCATTTGCATCTGGATAGTTAATTTTTGCTTGCACATATGCACACATGGCGGGATTGTTAGCAAAAACGCCACCGTCAATTAAGGCATAGTAATCTGTTAAGTCATTTATTTCCAGTTTCAGGGGTTCAAAATATGTTGGAGCGGCGGAAGTTGCCCGTGCCACTTTTTTCATGGGAAAATTGTGGCATTCGGGGGTTTTTATAGCTTTGGTGCGTTTGAAGAAGTAGGGGCGGCGCAATTCAATGTCATAACTGGGAATCAATATTTCTGTCAGCGCTTCGCCAATCATGGTTTCCCCAAAGTATTCTTGTAAAACGCTTTCTATCCCATCTGAGGGATATTTTTCGTCTTGTAAATTTTTGAGTTTAGTAAAATTAGACTGAGGAAAAATGCGGCTTCCTTCTTTTTCGTACAGTCTAACTAAATTGGCGGCAGGATGTTCAGGCTTGCCTCCCCCATTGGGTTTAGTAAGACCTAAAGCCAAAATCCCTCCGGTTGAAGTACCCGCAATCAGATGGAAAAGCTCTGCAATCGGCTTTGATGTTATCTGTTCAATCTTGGCTAAAATCATAGCCGGAATGATGCCGCGAATACCGCCTCCATCAATTGACAATATTTTGATTAATCTAGACATGATGCACTCCTAATTCTCTTAGTATTAAATCATTTATTTACAGGGAATGGTATTGGTTGCAGATAATGCGATCGCAATTTAATTTTTGTTATATAAATTCAAAGTTAGGGGGCGATACATCTGTAGGAATAGGGATTGCCATATCCCCAAACATCAGAACCGTGATATATTTATTGCGCCCAACAGAAGAACGCTATACTTTATTCGGCAAAAGATAAAATTAAGTAAAAATGTCCGACGACTAAAGCCAAGGACGAACAAACAAAGCCTGCCAACGCAGGCTAATAATATAAAGCCGTTGCGTTGGCAGGCTTTGTTCTTCCATCAAGGCTTCTAGCCTGTAGATTTATATTTGCTCTCATAGGGATGCTCCCTATTCATTTACGCATGGTAGTATTAAATATTTCAATATAACCTGTTGAGCCTTGCTGGTCGCTATCTATTGAGGATGATTGGGTTTTGGCAGTTTTAAAAATTTACCCTCACCATTTGCAAGCCATTCGCACTCATGCTGAAAGCAGTTATCCTAACGAGTGCTGCGGCTTGTTGCTGGGATTGGCTGGGGATGAGAAAATCGTGGCGGAAGTGATACCAACCCAGAACAGTTGGGATGCACAAGCAGCCCAAGCGTTCGCGGCGATCGCGGGTTCGGATAAACTAGGTAGTAGCAAAAGAGATAGATACGCGATCGCACCACTAGATATGCTAAAAGCTCAGAGGGAAGGACGCGATCGCTCTTTTGATATCATCGGCATATACCATTCCCACCCCGACCATCCAGCAGTTCCCTCAGAATTTGATCAAGCCTGCGCCTGGTCAGTATACTCTTATATTATTGTCTCTGTGCAACAAGGCAAAGCTGGCGACCTGTGTAACTGGAGTCTGGACGATGCACACCAGTTTCAACCAGAAGAAATGATTACGGTAGAAATAACCTAGATTAAAAACTATTAAGACACAAAGATACAAAGACTATTGTATTTTTGATAGGCTGTTAACTCTGTCTGCCCTCACTGAAAGGTCATGCTTAATCCCAATCTGGATGAAATCCAGTTAACGAAAGAAGAATACGAACGCTATTCCCGCCACCTCATCCTGCCCAAAGTGGGACTAGAAGGACAAAAACGCCTGAAAGCAGCAAGCGTCCTGTGTGTTGGCACCGGGGGACTGGGTTCGCCACTATTGCTGTATCTTGCCGCTGCTGGTATTGGACGCATCGGCATTGTCGATTTTGATGTCGTTGATAGTTCCAACTTACAACGGCAAGTAATTCACGGTACCTCTTGGGTAGGTAAACCAAAAATTGAATCGGCAAGAAACCGGATTTTAGAAATAAATCCTGATTGCCAAGTTGACTTATACGAAACCCGCCTGACTTCAGAGAACGCCCTGGACATTCTCGAACCCTACGATGTTGTAGTGGATGGCACCGATAACTTTCCCACACGTTATCTAGTTAACGATGCCTGCGTACTGTTAAATAAACCCAACGTTTACGCCTCTATCCTCTTCTTTGAAGGTCAGGCTACCGTATTTAACTACGAAGGCGGCCCCAATTACCGCGACCTCTACCCCGAACCACCACCACCCGGATTGGTTCCCTCTTGTGCTGAAGGCGGCGTTTTGGGTGTTTTGTGTGGCGTTATTGGCACGATTCAGGCAACTGAAGCCATTAAAATTATCTTGGGTCAGGGTAATACTCTGAGTGGGCGACTGCTATTGTATGATGCCCTGCAAATGAAGTTTCGGGAACTGAAACTGCGTCCGAACCCAGAAAGACCAGTTATTGAAAAATTGATAGATTACGAACATTTCTGCGGGATTCCACAAGCAAAAGCAGAGGAGGCAAAGCGGCAGATGGAAATGTCAGAAATGACGGTTAAGGAGTTGAAGGAATTGATAGACAGGGGTACAGATGATTTTGTGCTGCTTGATGTCCGCAACCCCAATGAATACGAAATTGCCCAAATTCCCGGTTCAGTTTTAGTGCCGTTACCGGATATTGAAAGCGGCGCTGGTGTTGCCAAAGTTAAGGAATTACTCAATGGTCATCGCTTAATTGCACACTGCAAGATGGGTGGGCGTTCTGCGAAGGCGTTGGGCATTCTGAAAGAAGCTGGCATTGAAGGCACCAACGTTAAAGGTGGGATTACGGCTTGGAGTCGAGAAATTGACCCTTCAGTGCCGGAATACTAAAAAATTGTGTGGGGTGCCAAGCGCGACAGCGTAACGTACCCTACGCTGCTACATTGCTGGATTAAATTCGGTGGCATACTTTGGCTTAATTGTCAACAGGTATTTTTTTTGCTTTGTGGCATTGTCTTAAGCGACTGGAAAGTGCAAAGTGTGTCCAAAGTACAAGTAGGATAGCTTTTGAGCGACTTGTATAGAAATCAAAATGCAAAACAAAAGTAGCGATAAGTTTACTGCGATCGCGCTAACAGCAGGATTTTTTGCAATTATCATTCCCAGCAATCCTGCCGCCGCCACCCATCTGAGTCCATTTCAATACTGTGCCGCCGACTTGCGGAATGTTGGTATTTCCGTAGAACAAGCTGCCTCAGCTTGTTCAGACGCACTCGATCCTCAGCAATTATCCGCTTGCGTGTATTATATTAACCAAGAAACTCAGCTTGCCGCGCAAGATGTTCTGCCTGCCTGTACCCGCGTGCGCCGCCCGATAGAGTTAGGCAGGTGTGTAATTAATATTAACAACGACACCAGAAATGCGGCAGCGCTTGATGTTCTTGATAATTGTCGCCGCAGCCTGCTGCCAGTCCGCTTTGCTGAATGCGTCGTTGGCTTGACTCGCCAACTGGAAATCACCGCCAGCACCGCAATGAATCGCTGCATTTCGGCGGAAGATTATCCTAGCAGCTTGTCCCCCACCTTTGCGCCACCGCCTGCCCCAAATCCAACGCCGCAGTTTACACCTCCGGTAGCACCTCCGCCGGGGTTGACACCTCTGCCTAATTTGGACGCAAATCCAGTTATCCCGGCTAGACCAAGACCAGTTAATCCTTAAATACTTAGAAGATGTCCCAGAAGTGTCAAAAGTTAGCTTGATCCCCCTTGAAACGGGGGATCAAGTCTTAGTCCCGCTTTTTAAGGGGGATGCAAGGGGGATCTCCACCATCTAAGCGTGTGAATTATGACTTTTAAGACATCCTCTCAGTAGTCATTTTCGCATTCCCCAGCCCAGCCAGGGAATGCGGGTAAATTAATTTTCCAGTGCTTCCAAATCAGCGGGAGTGTTGCAATTAAACAATACTTCTGGTTGAGTTACGGGTAGTTTCTGTACAGAATGTTCCGCCAACCAATGCTGAAAGGATCTGCCGCCTCGATTGATATATTCAGACAGTAGCGGCAAACAGCAACGGCGGTAAAAACCACACAAGGGTTCCCAGCCTTTCGGGTGTCGGGGAAGAAGCGCGATCGCATCTTCTGGCACCTCTGGCAACTGCTGTAACCAACTCTGCAAAACTTCCACTTTTAAATTGGGCAAATCGCAGGCAAGTAACAGCACCCAATCTGTTTGCACCAATTCTAAAGCTTGTCTAAAACCAATTAAAGGCCCGTGAGGTTTCCCTGCTTCCAAGTCATAAACTTCTCGAATTAATTGACAGTTACTTGGCAAGACATCTTGATATCTTTCAATCCAAGGTGTCACCACATAAACTACAGAAGCGCACTCTTGGGCGACTTCATAAACCTGCCGAATCAACGGCATATTATTAACAGAAATTAAGGCTTTATCCCTTCCCATCCGCGAACTTTGTCCGCCAGCCAACACAATTGCTGTCACCGATTCAGCTTGGGAAATGTTCATTATCTTGCACCAATTGCGATCGCCCGCCTTGGATTTGAATCTAACGCTATAGCGTTTCTCAGTTGGGTGGAATATATCGCGGTTCTGACGTTCTCCCCACCAAGGTTAGGGACATGGCATTGCCATGTCCCTACATATGTATCGCACCCAACTCTTGCATAGGACGATAGCAATCCAGAAAAAACCAGAGATTTCAGTCCATTTTAATGGACTTTAGCTATTAGCCTGGAACTTAAGTTCCGGGCTGATCGGGCTAATTGAGAATTTACTTTGCGCTTAAAATAACCGTCCGAGAGGGATTATCCCATTTAATAGACACATCCAACTGTTGTAAATCAACCGCTTTGATATATTCAAGATTGCGGTGAGTAACTTTGGGAAAATTGGCAACTTTACTCGGATCGATCTTCAACGAATTCAGAAAAACAACGGGAATAGAGGCATTACCGTTAACCAGAATACCCTGATTATTATAAAGCTGGTCGTTGATTTTGACGCTAATAACTGGGTATGACCGAGGAGGCGGGGGAGTCATGCCTTGTCGCTGCGCTTCTCGCGTACTCCAAGCTTGCAGTCCGTCAGCTAGTCCACGGGCGAACTCTTTACGTTTACTTTGCAGTAAAGCGCGATCGCCTGCACTGGTAAGAAACCCCAACTCCAACAACATTGAAGGAATATCCACTTGACGGCAGAAACCCAAACTCCCAACTCCGGTGCTAGTATCTGGTTTAGTTCCACGAGAAGGCAATCCCGGAACTACTCTGAGTAAAGATTGCAGTACCAACTGGGCATCGGCTTGCCGCTGAGCGTTGCCAGCGACGTAGAAGATGCTGGCACCCCGCACGTTAAGATTATTAACAGCATCGGCGTGAATTTCTAGCGCCACATCGCCACGACGCGATCGCACGTTAATCCAGGTAATAGTTTCCTTTAAACTCAGCGTGTCGGGAACAGAGGTGACATCTAAACCACGCGATCGCATTTCGGCTACAGCAGCATCGCGGGTGAGTCTCATTTCCCTGTCTTCCGTAGTGCCTCCCGCGATCGCGCCCGGATCTCCAGCACCATGTCCAGCGGAAAGAAAAATCCTTACCATTATAATTATCTCCCCAAAATTCTATTATTTCTGGACGTTATAGTTATTCATTGTGCTTCATCCCCATAAAGCTTGAATCCGGAGGAGCAAGTGATACTTTCTTGTTCGCGTATCCAGGCTATGATACGCCGTATTCTAACTTAGCGTTTTAAGAATCGATGGAGCGGGTAATTTCAGCAGTTGGGTTGGCTGTTTTTATGGGGTTGTCCTACGCCTTCTCGATAAATCGCCGTGCGGTGCGCTGGCGTCCGATATTGTGGGGGATGGGATTAGAATTTATTGTGGCGCTTCTAATTCTTAAAACACCAGGCGGTTTAGCGATATTTAAGGCAATAGGCGATGTGGTGAGTCGCTTTCTATCATTTTCTGATGTCGGTGCGAAATTTGTCTTTGGGGAAAAATACGAAGATCACTTTTTTGCCTTCAAAGTGCTGCCGACAATTATCTTTTTCTCTGCCTTCATCAGCGTACTCTACCACTACAAGATTTTGCAGCGCGTGGTGAATGGATTGGCGTGGGTGATGATGAAGACAATGGGAACATCGGGGGCTGAGTCTTTATCTTGTGCTGGCAACATCTTTTTAGGGCCAACTGAGTCACCCCTGCTAATTAAACCTTATGTAGCGACAATGACCCAATCAGAACTGCACGCAGTGATGACTGGGGGCTTTGCCACAATTGCGGGTGGAGTATTAGGCGCATATCTGTCCTTTGGAATTCCCGCCGAACACCTGATAGCTGCTTTTTTTATGACTGCGCCCACCTCACTCGTTGCCTCAAAATTGCTTTATCCGGAAACAGAAGAACCGAAGACCGTTGGCAAAGTGCAAATAAACGTGGAAAGCACCTATGAGAATGTCATTGATGCAGCGGCTGTGGGAGCGCTGGACGGGACGAAAATAGCAATTAACGTCGCGGCGATGATTATTGCCTTTTTGGGGTTGCTGGCGTTTGTGAATGCCGTTTTGGGATGGTTAGGGGGACTGGTGGGGATGGCAACCCTGTCGCTGGAGTCGATTTTATCTTATGTAATGGCACCCGTGGCGTGGTTGATCGGGGTGCCTTGGGTTGATTGTAGGGAAGTTGGGGTGTTGTTGGGCAAAAAGACTATTTTGAATGATTTTATCGCTTACCTGGATTTGAAGACGCTGATTGAAACTCAGGCGATTTCCCAAAGGGCAGTAATTATTGCTACCTATGCGCTGTGCAACTTTGCCAATATTGGCTCGATTGGCATTACGATTGGCGGGATTGGCGCGATCGCACCGAATCGTCAGAAAGATTTGGCGCGAATGGGTGTAAGGTCGATGATTGGGGGTTTGTTGGCGGGTTTGATGACAGCTGCGATCGCGGGTATGTTGTTGTAGATTTGAACTGCGACCAATTGCACAGAAGAAGTTAGAAGAGTTAGTCTATCTGTTCCGCCATGCCTTGCTCTATGCGTTCTAGCAATGTATCAACATCTGCGCCGACTTGCTCAAAACAAATGGGTGGTGGGGGATCTGGTTCAAACTGAATTATCTTTATTTGTCCCTCACCAATTCCAATAATCAGAACTTCCACTTCCGGTTTATGAGCATCCACAACTCCCAATATTTCCTGAAGTTTATTTTCAACTTGGTTATTTAGTGCTTCTATAGCTTGTTTGGGACAATAGACGAAATGCGGTTTTGGTTTGATATCCAGCCCTAAAGTACCTTTAGTGTCTCCATTTTCTAACCACAATCCCCAAGCAAGTGCTGCTAATTCCTGCTGATTTGCTTTAACAAATTGATTTAGCTGGTGTCGCCAGTTCTTTTCCCCGGAATCAGGGGAGGTACTACCAAATTGAATCATTTTACGTTAAGTTGTTGTGCATTTAATGTGTTGATAGCGATCGCCCTTGCCAAGAATGGAGCGATCGCTAGTAAAGTTATTTTTCTGGAGATTTTAGAGCCTCGTCTAGCACCGCCCGTGCTTCCTCTGCTTTAGATCGAGCTTCCAGGTAGCGCTGATTAACTTGGGCAAAGTTTTTGAGAACCTTAAAACCGTCCTTGAGGCTAGAGATTTCCTCCTCACTTACCGGCTGCTCTGTAAATAGGATATCTACCTGAGCGCGAATTTTCAGAGCTTCGGAGCGTGACTCCTGCACCTTCAGCTTCAGAGTGGCCAGGTTGCTGAGAACTTGTACAGCTTGGGTTACAGCGTCCTCATCGCTCTTTTCATCTGTTTGAAGTTCTTTAACTTCAATCAGCTGTTGCGGACTAAATCCCTCTTCGAGATCGGTGGGTAGCTCCTCTGCATCCATGAGTTCCATAAGCTGCTCCATCGCTTTCTCACGGGCTTTTTTTGAATCTTTGCCTGGAACAGTCAGGATGACTTCTGGGCTTTGTGCGAGAGTGTACTGAACCATAGTTTTGCCGGAGAACTTGTCGAAAGACCTTATGGGCTGGTTATTTGAACCAAGCCGACAGGATTATTTTAGGGTAAAAGAAAGCGATCGCCCAACAGAATATATCCTAAAAGGCGCTAGCTTATGGACAGAGCAATAACACTCCTACCACTTGCGCGATCGCCTGAAACTCAAACTTATGGATGCAAATACTTCCACCGCCCTTGAGCAAGCTTTAACAGGGATGTCTCACCAAGAGCTGTTGAACTTGATTATAAACCTTTCCAGCGTTGAAGCTGACTTTCGCCGCATTCTGTTAGCAAATGTCAGTATTTCACCCCAAATTCTCCAGCAACAGCCTGTATCCCCTCAAGTAGTCAAGCAATTTAAACGAGACATCAGCAAATTTTTTGACGAACTTGAAGAACGTGGACGGTACGATGATTATTACGATAATGAATATGACGAAAGTGAAGAGTATTCTGAATTAGATATTTTGTTGGAAAATGCCAGAACTTTGAATCTTGTCGATCAAATCGATGTTTTTTGGCATATTGCAATTTGCGGCAATGAAGTTTTTGAGGAAGGAGAGTTTTTCATTGGTACGCCACAAATCGAAGAAGCAATTTGTTTATACGGCGAAGCTGTCACTAGATTAGATTTACCTCATCAGCAAAAGCACAATTACTTTGACGTGCTAATTGATGCTCTTAGTTGGAATATTTGTGGCTACGGTGAAGTTACTGAAGCGATTGAAGAGGCACTGGACAAAATTTGTACTGTCCCAGAAGATTTTCGCTATCTTATTCAAAAGTTTGAAAATAGCGATTACGAGAGAAGCTCCGATTTGATTGCCCAATATTATCTTGAATTAGGAGATGATGAAAACTATCTCCGAGTTCGACAAGCTAATCTGGAGAAAGAGAAAGACTATTTACAGTTAGCCGAATTTTGGCAGCAAAAGGGAGATAGGGAAAAACACCTGGAGACGTTAGAGCAATGGGTATCTGATTTAGTTAACAGAAAAGCTCAACCTCAGAGTCAGTTGAATTATCTTTATGCTCCCCGTTATTCATCTTTAGAAGACAGCCCGATTTTAAAGAGATTAGCGGAACATTATCGCCAGCAACAGGATGATGCAAACTACTGTCGCATTTTCATGACTTTGGCTGAATTCGGTAAAACCACGTTAGATTTATATAAACAAATTGAAACCCTTGGTGTCAAGTTAGGTAACTGGCAAGAACTGAAACTTAAGCTGATAGAATTTGCTCAAGCAAGTAGCACTAATCTGGCGGAAATTTATCTTTACGAGCAAGATTGGGATGCGGCTGTTCAACTTGCACAGCAAAAAGCCAATTCTTATTATGAGGAGTCGTTGCGAATTTTAGTTGCAGAAGGCGTGAAGCAACACCGCACGGAAGCATCTATTCAAATTTATCAGCAACTCGTGCAGAGCCATATTGACAATAAAAACCGCGAACATTACAGCATTGCGGCTCGTCATGCTAGTGCAATCAAATCAATTTATTTGTCTGTTTTGAATGATTCAGCGGCTTGGCAACGCTATATTACTGATATCCGGCAGCGTTATCCTCGTCATCGGGCATTGCAAGAAGAATTTCGGGGGTTGTGAGTAATTTTTTCTCGTTCCTAGACTGCGGACTGGGAACGAGAATTTAATATTAAGTTCCCCAAGTCTTAAACAAGTTATTCCAAATGGTGTTAATGGATTGTTTAATTTGGTTTTGGCGATACCATCTTTGAAAGGCTTTTTCATAATCTTCGCCTTCAGATTGATAGGTATTCCAGGCGTTGAGTCCTAGCCCTAGTCCCCAGAATAATAAAATATACAAAGACCAAGTAAGCTCACCTCCATTAACTAGATTCAGCCCCATAAAAAATGAGTTTACGATCGCAAAATTGCCAGCGTGTTTCTGTAATCTTCCATGTCGATAAATATTAAAATCTTGCCGCTTTTGGATTTCTCCTTGCTTCTGTAGCCACTGCTGTTCTGCTACTTGAAGACATTCTGGGGAAATTTCTAACTCAGCGGCGATTTCTAATAGCTGTTCGCGAGTAAATTCTGTGTCATCAGCTTGACGCGCGATCGCTATCTGCAAAATCTGCTGTATATCTTCTTGATTGTAAGAACGAATCATTTGGGTTTGGGAGACGGGCATAATCAGCACCTGCGGTCGATGTTGGGAAAGCTTTTCTGCCCTTAAAATTCCAGAGCAGTGCTGATTCTATTATGCCGAGGCAAGCTGGGGAACGGCACAGAACAATATTCCCAAAACCGAACCTGAATGGACGGATACTACGATAGCAAAAAGATTAAGGCACTCGTTACATTCCGTTACGATAAGGATATGCGAGAGGTTCAGTTAAGCCTCTCAAAGAAAAGACGCGATCGCTTGCGTCTGTAAAATTAGAGGTGGCGTAATGAACGGCACAATTCGCGTCGGCAATCTTTTTGGAATTCCCTTCAACGTGCATCCGTCCTGGTTTTTTGTCCTGGGTTGGGTGACTTTGAGTTATGGTAGCGGGCTAGCGGCTCAATTTCCTTCCCTTAGCTTGGGATTACCCTGGTTACTGGGATTGATCGCAGCGCTACTGTTGTTTGCTTCGGTATTGGCGCACGAACTAGGACATAGTTTTGTCGCCATCCGGCAGGGAATTGAAGTTAAATCCATCAATCTGTTTCTGTTTGGTGGTCTGGCAAGTTTAGGAAAAGAGCCAAAAACGCCAGCAGGAGCATTCTGGCTGGCGATCGCAGGGCCTCTAGTTAGTTTGGCGCTTTTTGGTGTAATTAGCGTTATTAGCTTTGGCTCAGGCATTTCCGGGCCATTTGCCGCAATTTTAGGGGTGCTGGGTTACGTCAATTTGGCGCTGGCATTGTTTAACCTGATTCCAGGCTTACCCCTAGATGGTGGTAATGTTCTCAAAGCGATAGTTTGGAAGATTACTGGCAATCCTTACAAAGGTACTGTCTTTGCTGGTCGCGCTGGTCAAATCCTGGGATGGATTGCGATCGCATCAGGACTATTCCCTTTACTAATGGGTAGCTTCAGCGGTGTCTGGAATATATTAATCGGTTGGTTCTTGCTGCAAAATGCTGGTCGTGCAACCCAAGGTGCCAGAGTGCAGGAGCAATTAGCAAATTTGACCGCCCAAGATGCAGTAATGCCGGATAGCCCGATTGTATCTGAGGCGCTTTCTGTGAGAGAGTTTGTTAACGACTACATTATTGGCAAACCCCAAGCGCAACGGTTCTTAGTGACTAACGATCAGGGAAAATTGGTGGGCGCGATCGCAGTTGACGATCTCAAAACCATCCCGACATCTCAATGGCCGGAAATATCTGTTAGTCAGCTAACGCAACCTATCGAATTCTCCACAACTGTCAAACCCGATCAATCGCTGCTGGAAGTGGTGACGCTGCTAGAAGAACAAAAGCTCACTCAACTTCCCGTCATTCGTGACAATGGCGTGCTAGTAGGACTTCTGGAAAAAGCTTCAGTTCTCCAGTTGCTCCAAAAAAGAGCGGAAGCAAACCCCGCTTAATCGATTTTAGATTTTGGATTATCAAATCTAAAATAAAACCTCCCTCGGACAATGAGATGCTTGTCAGGGGGAGTTTTTTTGTGCGCCATCTCTTTCAGTCCCAGGAATGCGTTGCTTCTTTCCCACAGTTCTCCCTCTATCGGCACAATAGAATTAAACTGCTCTGAACACAAGGCGCTTCAATGGAACTCACTAACAGTTTGCCTAAAGGGCCAAACACTCCGCGATCGCTGCGGTTAATAAAGTTTATTTTTCAGCCCATAAAGTACCTGGATGATTATGCCAAAGCCTATGGTGACACCTTCACCATTAGGGGAAGCAAGGATACTCCGATTGTTTACTTCAGCCAACCACAAGCACTGCAAACGATTTTTACTGCTGATGACCGCCAGTTAGATGCTGGGAGGGGGAACAGCGGGTTAGAGTTTTTAATGGGAGAAAATTCTCTGCTACTGCTTGATGGCGATCGCCATCAGCGCCAACGACAGATGTTAACCCCTCCCTTTCACGGGGAACGGATGCGGGCTTACGGTCAGATTATCTCTGAAATCGCCGAGCAGGTGATGAATCAATGGACGGTTGGCAAAGCCTTCAACATCCGTGTGTCGATGCAAGAAATCGCCCTGCGCGTCATCTTACGGGTGGTGTTTGGACTGGATGAGGGGTCGCGTCTGGAAAAACTACGCAGCTTAGTCGGTTCAACCCTGGAGTTGATGACTTCCCCCTTCAACTCCAGCGCCTTCTTTTTTGAGTTTCTTAAACAAGATTTAGGCGGTTTGAGTCCTTGGGGTCGGATGCAGCGCCAAATAAAACAAATTGACGAACTGATTTATGCTCAGATTGCAGAACGTCGAGCAGAATCTAACCTGAATCGCGAAGATATCCTCAGCTTAATGATGTCTGCTCGTGATGAAGCGGGTCAAGCGATGACGGATGTAGAGTTACGCGATGAGTTAATGACTCTGCTAGTGGCTGGACATGAAACCACTGCTTCGGCGCTGACGTGGGCTTTGTACTGGGTTGACCAATTACCGCAGGTGCGTGACAAACTGCTCCAAGAGTTGGATGTTAATACCACAGCAGATCCAAGTGTCATTGCCAAACTGCCCTATCTAACTGCGGTTTGCTCGGAAACGCTTCGCATTTACCCAATTGCTGCGAATACCTTTATTCGCGTTGTGCGATCGCCCTTCGAGATAACCGGCTACAAATTGCCCCCAGGAACGGTAATCGTCCCCAGTATCTATT
Organism: Trichocoleus sp. FACHB-6; assembly: GCF_014695815.1. Lineage (NCBI taxonomy): Bacteria > Bacillati > Cyanobacteriota > Cyanophyceae > Leptolyngbyales > Trichocoleusaceae > Trichocoleus > Trichocoleus sp. FACHB-6. The sequence goes on along the minus strand of NZ_JACJOY010000050.1, from coordinate 44,740 downwards.
TAGCCCACCATCGCGAGGAAACTTTCCCAGAGCCGAAGCAGTTCAAGCCAGAACGCTTTTTGGAACGGCAATTTTCTCCCTACGAGTATTTGCCCTTTGGTGGCGGGAATCGTCGCTGTATCGGCATGGCATTTGCCATGTATGAAATGAAATTGGTTCTCGCAACAATTCTGTCGCGTTTTCAAGTGTCGCTGGTTGATAAGCGTCCGGTTATTCCGGTGCGTCGGGGCTTAACTTTAGCAGCACCAGCAGGCATGAAGATGGTTGCTACTTCTCGACTTAAAAAGCCTGCAAATACTCCAGTCTCAGTTTAATTAGGTTTTATAACGGCTTAAACTCAAACTCCCTCAGATTAGCTGGGGGAGTTTTTGTAAGTAGGGGCATGGCAATGCCCCTACGCAGAAAATTGGGGGTTAATAAATCCATGCTCCTAAGCACCCCATCAGTGTCAAAAAACTTAACTTAATAGCTGTCTTCGCCTGCAACCAGGTCGCTATCAGTAGGCACGCAAAAGTCTTGATTAAGGGAGGCATCACGGATTGCTTGCCACTGACAAAGGAGTTCATCACCCCTTAGATCGTTGACTATGTATTGTTTAACAGCCTGTTCCAATTCTTGCGGGGTTTTGGGAACGGGGACAGTACAGGTAAGTTCAGGCATAAGGAAACCTCTGCTGAAAGGACGGATATCAGGGTTAAGACCCTATAAGTCATATTTTAATGACATTTCAGGAAAAAGTAGCGAAAGTTACATTTTTAAAACATAACTTAGGTTATTAACTGGGAGAAGTACCTAGCCTGTAGCGATCGCTCCCAGCATCTTGCAGATGGCAAGTCCCCTTGTTTGAGCTTAGGTTGGGTAAAGCGATGACTCTCGAACAGCCAGCCATCTTCCAGAAATGCTACAAGGAACAAGCAACTGTTGTAGCTTAAATCGGAATCTTTGGGGATGTTGATAAAAAAAATTTTGGTGGCTACCGCTGGAGCAGCGATCGCTTTCTTCACAGTTTTGGGCTTTCCCAAGGAAGTTTCAGCGAAGAATTTTGATGAGATTTATGTCTTTGGCGACAGCATCTCGGATGTTGGCAATGCCTATAAAGTTACAAGAGGGGAAAGTCCCTCAAACCCTCCCTACTTTCGCGGACGCTATTCTAATGGTTTAGTTTGGGCGGACTATCTCGCAGCTAAGCTGAAATTAAAATCCAGTACAGAGACTAACTTCGCCTTCGGCGGTGCGAAAACAGGTAATTCTAGGGAATTTTCCCCAGGATTGCTGACGCAAATCGAAACTTTTAAAGCAACCCATTCTTCCGCAGATCCGAAAGCTCTGTATATTGTATGGGCTGGTGCTAATGATTACCTGGGTGGCGCTACTGACTCTACCGCGCCAGTTAATAATTTAAGCGTAGCAGTGAAATCTCTCGCTGACGCTGGCGCTAAAAATATCGTAGTAGTTAACTTGCCGGATTTAGGAAAACTTCCAGGTACGCGGATCAGCGAACGTTCCAACTCGCTCAACAATTTGACTCAGAAGCATAACTCTGCATTAGCTGCATCTCTCAACAATTTGCGCCAGCAACTAAGTGATATTAATATCACCTATCTTGATGTGAATTCTCTCTTTAATCAAGTCGTCAACAATCCAGAAAAATTTGGTTTCACGAATGTAACCAACGCCTGTCTAAGCCAAGCTAAGATATGCGATAATCCCAACGAATATTTATTTTGGGATAACATCCATCCGACAACCGCCGCGCATAAATTACTCGTAGAATTAGCTTTTGCATCGTCCAAACCCGCGCCCCAACCTGTTTCTATCTCTACCCCTATTCCTTTTGTAATGGGCGCGATCGCATTTGGTGCAGGTACAGGTTTTATCATCAAGCGCCAAAAAGCCGTCAAAAACTGATTTTAAGTTCGGTAGGCTATGTTAACAAAAATAGTAGGGTGGGTAAACCGACCAAATCTTTCGATGGTAGGCAATCCCCGCCCTACAAAATTATTCTTTGAATGTACACCTATTTATAGTAACCAAGTCTTTGCAGCAAAATCCGCAGGCTCATCTGCGTGTTTGAAAACTGGACGTTGTTGCCGCACGAATGATTGGGTTAGTTGTCCTTTGCTAGGTGGCTTATCTTGCTTATCTTGCTTATCTTGCTTGTCTTGCTTATCTTGCTTATCTTGCTTGCCTTTTTTCAGAGCATTAACTTCATCACTCAGTTGAGAATTAGCTTCTGCAAGTTGCATAGCTGCATTTTTAGCTTGCTCAAGTTCTGCCTTTACTTTGTTTAGTTGTTTAAGCTCTTTTTGAAGCTTTTGTACTAATTCTTTTTGCTCATCAAGATTTGCTTCCAAATTAGACATTTTTTCCATTAGAGAGCTTTCGTTTTGACGCGATCGCTCTATAGTTGCTTTCAAGTCTGTCACCATTGCTTCTAAATCAGCTTTGGTTGGATTTGTCCGCTTAGCAGTAGTTTGTTCAGAGGTATCTGTTGACGATTCCTCCTCCTCAGCTTGCAACTCTGATTCTGAAACTTTATGGGCGGTGACTTCTATAACAGTTTCACCTTCTTCTTTGTCTGGTAAATTTTGTGCTTCTTCACGTAGTAAATCTGAGAGACGTTTTTTAGTCATTATTTCCTCCAATCACGTTGTAATTCATTAGCCACACGGCGGTAGTCTGCCTGAGCCTCCCGTCCATTCGTCCCGCGCCATTTAGTAATAGGCACCCCCTCTAGCGCCGCTCGTTCGTGGGCTTTGTAGGCGCGAATAAACGCATTACAGGTGGGGATTCCTAGCTCCATGAGAGTGTTTTGAGCCTCCAGTGCTTCCCCTACACTCCGCCCATCCACCTTAGTTAGCAGCACCCGATGGGCGACTCCTACGGGCATAACGGTTTCCCGGACTGTTTCAATAAGTACAGCCAGATCCATTGCTGCTGGGGGTGTAGGCAAAACCAGATAATCTGCGATCGCTACTACCGCCGCTAATGCTTCGGAGTGCAACGCCGGAGGCGTATCCACCACTACTAAATCGTAGCCTTCTATCTCGCATAAATTACTCAAAAGTTTTGGGTCAGTCTCTTGGGCTAGGTCAAAGCCCATCCCTTTCTCACTACGCCCAACCCACCAACTCGCCGAACCCTGAGAGTCTGTATCGACCAGAAGAACCCGTTTGTTTTCCGAGAAGGTAGCCGCCAGATTGACTGCTGTAGTGGTCTTACCTACTCCTCCCTTCCCGTTGAGAATAGCGATTATTCTTGGCACTGTTCGCCTTTGATGCTGACCTTAGAAAAATATACCGCTTTATCGGCTATGAAATTTTTTTTTCCTCTTATTTCTTTGGCTGCGAATAGATATCATGCCATTGAGGTATATCTTCAGAAAGAATCGACACCATCACTTCAGTCTGAAAACATCGGCAAAAATACTATGCGGCTCTAGTATTCTGTTCTCGTCAGGTGAATCATAAACCACCATAAGAGAATTTTTCTGTCCTAAACAAGGAAAGAGTGCCAACCCCTCAGCATGATCTGAACCAAACCTGAAAGGCAAATCTAAAACTACTTCCAAGTCTCCCTCTTCCTGCCCAGATATACTGTTTTCAGGATGATCTAAGCCATTTTTTAACCGAAAAACTCGCAAAGCACCTTCTAGATCCATAGTAGGGCCCGCGAGTATTAATAAGTCTTCCCCATCTAGACACAGTTCTCGTACACCTAAGCCATTCAGATTCACAAAATGTTTTTTGTATTGCTCCCCTTTTTTACCGATTTTTTTCAGTGTTAAAATCCCCGGTTCTGTTTCTTCAACTTCTATCTCTAAAATCAGCGCCCAGCCTCTGAGTACAGGACCTCGCAAGCCGATGAAAATTTTATCTCCTCGAACAGCTAATCCTTCAATATCAAATCCATTTTCTTTAGAGGGAATAGAACTCTTTATAAAATGCCCTATGTGGCGGTCTTCTTTTAGGGCTTCCATCAACACATTAGTATTATCGTTTATCTTTTGAAGACAACCTGCTGTCATTTTTTTGTCTGGATTATCTGGATGAGAGCATACTTTAAATAACTCCTTCCCTACCACAGGGATACGAGCTAGTACATAACGATTTAGCTCCCTTTCTACTGTGGCTAGTTTATCTAAATCTTTTTCTAAATCTTTACCCTTTACTTTTTTCCGCTTTGTACTATGCGAACCGATTATCCATAGATAATTGTTGGCATAATCCATCCCTTCTATATCAATTTCGCCTTCTTGATTAAATAAATCAATAAAATTCTTAACAAAAAATTGCTGATGATCGCCGAAAATATTTGGCTCAATAGGTGATAAACGCTCAAGAGTTCTGGTTTCATCAGAACCTACCCACAAGCTACCATCAGGTGTGAAAGCAGCCGCTGATAAATCTTGTCCGAGAGGTTCATCTGCTTTGCCATTGAAGCGAATTAGCACGCGGCTTAGTAGAAAACTTTCTGGCATAATTGCTTACTTCCTAAAATGGTTGGGGATCGTTACAATTCTGTAGTAGCATATCCCAATGCAAGTTTCATACCCTCTATCGGAATAAATAATTATCTATATAAATAAAAAGTAGGGTGGGGAATATCCCCCGCCCTACTTTAGTTATGTTGCTAGTTGCTCACAAACTATTAATCAATTCTGCCGAGTCATTCACTGGCTTATTCACCTTCGTGCTGACTGGATAAGCTGTCATTTCTTCGGCTGAGTACGGATGCAACAAAGGCTGCAATAGCTCTGGCGTTTTTACCTCTGTATCTAGCCATAAATCGTAGTCTTTTGGGTCAATAATTACAGGCATCCGGTTATGGACGGGGCGCATCAAATCATTAGGTTCTGTTGTCAAAATCGTACAAGAATTAATCACCTCACCATCGTCACTTTTCCAATGCTCCCAAAGCCCAGCAAAGGCAAAGGGATTCTCATCGTTCATCCGAAAATAAAAAGGTTGCTTTTTCTTTTCTTGCTGCTGCCACTCATAAAAGCCATCAGCCAAAATTAGACAACGGCGCTGTTTAAAAGCCGCCCGAAAAGAAGGCTTTTCGGCTACTGTTTCCGCCCGTGCATTAATCATCCGCGCCCCCATTTTTGGATCTTTCGCCCAACTGGGAATCAGCCCCCAATGTAAGATTTGAAACTCCCTTTGGGACTGTTCTGCATTCTGTAAAATCGTCTGAATTTGCTGGGTAGGTGCAATGTTATAACGGGGCGTTAAGGGAGGAACATTATTTACCTGGAATACTTGAGCAATTGTTTCTGCTGATTTACTTTGACTGAATCTTCCACACATAATTTTATCCCACACGACTAATTACATGGCGAGCCAATTTCATTTCTTTAATAGTATCTATGTACTATTCTAAGCCAATATTATAAACTTTTATCTTCTTGTACTTGAATATGCAGAACTGGAAAAAAGTTTACTGTAGAGTTAATATTTCTTTAGAATGTACCGTCTCGGTTGGGAAAGATGATGACTCAGGGTGGCAGAGCAAATCGGTCTGGTAAAGTTTTAGAAAGAACTGTAGAAGCAACCCTGCGAGAACATGGATATTTCCAAGTCGCTAATAATTTACCGAATAAGCAGCGACGCGACTACATCTTAAACGGTTGTCTGCTACCTAAACGCTATGCAAGACAGGTTTATATTGGCAACGGCATTTATGGAACTGACATCTATGTAGACTTTTATATTATTGGTTTAGCTGCCTTTCCTTCTGGGTTAATTATTGAGTGCAAGTGGCAACAAAGCGGGGGTTCTGTTGATGAGAAACTACCTTATGTCAACTTAAATATTCAAACTTGCTATCCAGTCCCATCTGTTGTAGTAATAGACGGTGGCGGTATGAAGCCGGGAGCAGTTAGTTGGTTTCACAAACAAGTTCACTCAAATGCAAATTTATTGGCAGTGCATACATTAGTAAGTTTTATGGTCTGGGCTAACAACAACTTTTAATATGAAGTTACTAAAATTTCGGAAATCTTACCCCGTTTTTTGGGATTGGAATTAATTGCTCTTGATGCTGATATAGTGTGAATAGTAGGAAGATTATTTGCTTGAAAAATTTTATCGTCACTGTAGAGTTCTCTAATGAAGGTACAGTCAGAATTAGAGAGCATAACTTTGACCCCCTGCGCTGCAAGTTCTGCAAATATATTCCTAAGTTTTATCTGATTGTCTTCATTAAAGGAATAGCGACTATAGGCTGTGAAGTAACTGGTATCGCTTAGAGGATGATAGGGCGGATCGAAATATACAAAGTCATCAGAATTTGCGTACTTCAGGATATCTTCAAAAGGTCTAACATCAATTACAGCAGACTGAAGTGCAATTGATACTGAACGCAGTAAATCTGGCTGGCAAATCGGAGGATTGACATATCTGCCTATGGGTACATTAAATTTACCTTTGGAGTTTTCTCGATAAAGTCCATTAAAGCAGGTTTTGTTTAAATAAATTAAACGAGCGGCCCTTTCTAAGTCTGTGTTATAAGACAGCGATCGCATCTCATAATAATAGGCTTTATTATGCTTTTTTTGATGCTCTGACAACAACTCAATTAAGTGCTCAACGTTATCTCTGACGCACAGATAAGTTTCAATTAAGTTGTTATTTATATCGGTTAATACAGCTTTTTTATGAAGATTTTGATTAACATAAAAAAATACAGCGCCCCCCCCTAAAAATGGCTCGTAGTAACTTTTAAAATTTTTAGGTAAATAATATTTGTACTGTTCTAGTAATTTGCTTTTTCCTCCCGCCCATTTTAAAAAAGGTTTAGGAAGATTTTGATTTTTTGTGTTGGGTTGTACTAGCATTTAGCAATAAGTTTAGATCAACTATATAAAGATTTTACAATTTTACAATATAAGGGCTTAAGATAAATAGTGATTTAGATAAATAATTGCTGAAAATTAAAACCTTAGTTGTAACAGTTAAAAGCCATAAAATTAACCATACTAACGCGCTTTAAGCAAGTTAATAGGTGTATAATTGGTTAGTGTTTGGGCGAGAAGACCAATAAGTGAGATCGCGCTTATTCCGTGACGATAGCCGGATAAAGCGATCGCGCTCTTGCGGACTAGTCGAACTTGCGCTTTAAATGTTAACAGTTAAAATGCAGTACCTTATAGCTGCGGTCTCCAACATATGTTTGATGGCTTTTGGGATAACGTCTCTCGCTACCCTCGCTACTTGGTGACAATCATCCTGGGGGTGTTCTTTTACGCCTTTGCGTGGTTGCAGCCACTGATGAAAAACCCGATAAGCGCGATCGCCACGATCGGCTTATTTGTAGCAGGCTTAACTTTTGTTGCCCTCACCCTACGGGCGATGCTGGGGTTGGGCCCAGTTTAGTACGATAAAAAATCATTGCTCAGACTGTCTTAAAGGCAGCGGACTACTATGGCTACGAGTCGTCGCGTTTCTCGCGTTTCAGCACTAATTAAACGCGAAATCAGCCAATTGCTGCTCCAAGAAATCAAAGATGACCGCGTAGGCGCTGGAATGGTCAGCGTTACAGATGTCGATGTTTCCGGCGACCTGCAACACGCTAAAATCTTTGTCAGCATCTATGGCACCGATGAAGCAAAAGAAGAGACAATGGCTGGTTTAACGGCAGCAACCGGATTTGTGCGCCGGGAATTAGGTCAACGACTGGGGCTGCGTCGGACACCAGAAATAATGTTTCTGGAAGATGAATCTTTGGAACGGGGCGATCGCCTTCTGAGTTTGATAAATCAGCTTAGTAATGAGCGTAAGCCAGGAAGTGGGGAAATGGAAGACATCGTTGAGGCTGAAGATTGAAATCTGTGTCGGAGTCGCTACCTGAGTGGGAATCGCTAACTGTGCCACAACAGGTAGCGCAGATGTTTGTAGTCAGAGCATCGGGCTACCTGTTCGATCACCAAATTCAGTACCCAGAATGGGAACCACCCAGAGCAAAGCTGCAACACTGGATACAGGATTTGGGTGTTGGCGGTGTAATTTTGTTGGGAGGCAGTGCGGGAGAATTGGCACTGCGATCGCAACAACTGCAAAGTTTTGCCACAATCCCTCTGCTGATTGCCGCTGATATTGAAGAAGGCGTTGGGCAGCGGTTTTCTGGGGCAATTTGGTTTCCCCCGCCGATGGCGATTGGAGCAATTTACCGGAAAGATGTCGCCAGAGCCTTGCACTACGCCCAGGAAATGGGCGCTATTACCGCCTCGGAAGCACTAGCTATAGGGATCAACTGGGTGCTTGCGCCCGTCGTAGATGTCAACAACAATCCCCTTAACCCAGTCATTAACGTGCGGGCTTTTGGGGAAACCCCAGAGGAAGTAAGCCAGCTGGCATCTGCTTTTATTCGGGGCGCACAACGTTTTCCGGTGTTGACGACTGCCAAGCATTTTCCCGGACATGGCGACACGGCGGTTGATTCTCATCTAGATTTGCCCGTCTTGCCACACTCACCAGCACGACTAGGGGAAATTGAACTGCCACCGTTTGCCTCAGCGATCGCATCTGGTGTTGACGCTGTGATGAGCGCTCATCTGCTCATCCCCGCCTGGGATATCGAACGCCCCGCCACTTTGTCTTATCCTATTTTGACTTCTCTGCTACGGCAAGAGCTAGGATTTGAAGGTTTAATTGTCACCGATGCCTTGGTAATGGGAGCGATCGCTAACCGTTATGGAGCTTCGGAAGCCCCCGTCTTAGCTGTAGAAGCCGGGGCGGATATTTTGCTAATGCCAGTAGATCCGGCTGGTGCCATCCAAGCAGTTTGTGACGCTGTGACAGAGGGGCGCATTTCCGAGGCGCGAATTCGCGCCTCGGTTGAACGCATCTGGAAAGCTAAGCGCAAGGTACAGGGAAGTAGGGGAGACTTGGTATCCCCAATCCCCAATCCCCTACAACTCGCCTCACCTCACGCACTAAACACATCTGCAAACATTTCGCGAGATTCCCTGCTAGTTCATGGCCAGGTTCCTCTGCCTAGAAGCACAGGCAACTTACGCAATTTAATAGTGGTGGATGACGTACTCAATTGTAAGTTTTTAGGTAAACTTGCCCCGGCTGTGGCATTACCAAAAAGCTTAGGCTATCAATTGCAACTGGTTGACCACCATACCCCGACTGTGGCATTGTCAGAAGCGATCGCTTCCATCTCGACAACACAAACATTGCTTCAACTTTTCATCCGTGGCAATCCTTTCCGAGGCAGTGCTGGCTTAACGCCCGTTGCCGAAGATTTGTTTAAAAGATTATTAAAAAACGCCGAGCTACAAGCCTTGGTAATTTACGGTAGCCCATATATTTTAGAGCAGTTTCTTCCGCATCTGCCGCCAGATATACCTTGCGTGTTTTCTTATGGACAAATGTCAGAAGCTCAGGCGATCGCTCTTGAAGTTTTGTTCCCTCCCCAATAAATAGACTGTTAGAGGTATGGCAGTTTTTTAAACTTTCTTTAAGGTTTTGCCTGTCCTACCTTTATTTATTCATAAATCAAGAGCGCTAGGCTAGGCTTACTACGCCCTTCCTGGCGTAATTTCATCCCTATATAGACGGAATTGATTGTCAAAAGTCCCTGACTTTTGCAATCTTTATTAAAAAGAATATTTAGTTTGTAACTCAATATACTGAACTTTTTATATGTTCGCGCTACGAACTATTCGTTAATATTAATTTTAGATCCGTTAGTTTATAGGTTGAGGACTTATGAGCGTTGACACAATGCTAACTGGTGCGTCTGTATATTCCATCGATGTTATTCAAGATGAAGCACGTCAATTAGTGGAGAAGGGAGTTGTGACTCGTCAGCAACCGATCTACGTCCTTTGTCAGTACATTCCCGCTCGTGAGTGGGTTTGTGTTGAGTGTGAACTAGAAAGGTGCAATATCTTACTCCGCGATCGCATCGGCGATCTGATGGGTCAAGAAGAATGGGATAACGACTGATAAATCTAGATTGAAGACAATTTTAAGACAAGGAGAGCGGTTCACCAGGAAACTTGGTGCAACCAAAAGCAATCCGTCCTCCACGCTTAAAACATCACAGTGGAAGACAGCTATCTCTGGATTACCTACCAATTTTTACTTTTAATGCCCGATCTAGAGAACTTATCTCTTATGCGGGTTTGACAAAATCAATTCTAAAGCCGATCTAAATCTCTGAGTCGGGGTTGCGTAGCTTCTCTAACTCAGTCCGCATGGCAGCAATTTGTGCAGTCAACTCCTGTAGCTCTATCTGCACATCCTGTTGGGCAACCGATGTTGTCGAGGTTGTGACGGTGGAACTGGGTGTCCCATAGGTAGCCGTACTCTCAGTCCGATCAGTTGGTGTTATTAGCGAGTCAACAAAACTTCGAGCTACCTGCTCAGTTGTCTCTCCTTTTACTGCCAACTGCTCTAAGAGCAAATTTGAGTCTGTTTTTAACAGTTCAAGATTTTGTTCTCGCTTTTGCGGGTCTTGTACGCTCTCCACCAGGGAAGCCGTCGCACCCAAGGTGACGCGAAATCCTTTGTGTACTAAGTCAAAGAGATTATCAGAGTTCATTAGGTAAATTGAGCCAAATTGAATGATTTGATAAGAATCGAGTGATCGCTATAGTTGACTTCCTTTTGGGATGCCAAAATGCGAACTGTGGGGCAAAGCTCACATTGGTGCCAGCTAAGCAAAGACACCAATGACATCTAAACTTGCCGACCATTTTAAGCATACAAAGGGACATTGTGCTGAGATACAAGCTTAAAAGCATCCTTCTTAAGAAAGATGCTTTTAAGCTTGCTTTTAAGCTTCCTGGTTTAGCTTACCTGCTCTAGGTACTGATTGATATCCTCAATCAAGCGAGTAAGTTCAGCTTCCGTAGTCAAGCGGATGCGTTCATCACGCAGGGTAAGCAGAACTTTAGCTGCAAAAGGGCTGGGCCAGATATTAGGGTTGCAGAAAATCTCTAGAAAGACATCTCCGGTGTAGCGATACTCCATTGGTTTTTGGGGATTGGTTTTACCGCCGCCACCAGCTACCAACTTAAGACTCTGCATTAATTGTGCGATCGCGCCTTGTAAATCTTGCGCCGCTTGGGGCGTAAAGCTGAAGGTGACAGAGCCTTCAACCAGGTTAAGCCTGAGTTGTGAACCGGACATGAGTAATTAACAGTGAGAAGTTAGGAAGCGAGGATTGAATTAACTCGTAACTATAACTTCTTACCACACAATAGAATCTGTAGGTTGAGTTTCGCGATCGCTCAACCCAACTTTATTTTCTGGGTGAGGTTCTTCAACCCAACCTGCAAAATTTTTTCTAACCCGAAATAGATGCTATCAGCCAACAATAGGTTCTAGACTGGGTGCCATAAAATACAAATGGCGAGTGAAAGAAATTCTGTGGTTGCAGATAACCGCTCGGCAGTGCGTAAAGTTTTAATTATTACCCTGCTACTTAACCTGTTCGTGATGGGATTGAAGGCTGTGGTGGGAACTTGGACAGGTTCTCTCTCCCTGCTGGCTGATGCCTTACATAGCGTAACCGATAGTGCCAATAACGTTTTAGGATTAGTTGCCAGTCAGTTTTCTTCTCCCCAACCGGATCGGGATCATCCTTACGGACACCAGAAATTTGAAGCAGTGGGAGCATTGGGAATTGCTGCTTTTTTAGGTATTGCTTGCTTTGAAATTTTGCGAGGGGCAATAGAACGAATTATCAAGGGCGGCGGCGACCCAGTAAAGATATCACCATCAGAGCTGTGGTTGCTGCTGATTGTGTTAGGAGTTAATATTTTTGTCACATTCTACGAGCGCCATGTCGGTCAGCGGGTGGGTAGCCCGATTTTGATTGCTGATGCCCAGCATACGATGAGCGATGTTTGGGTGACGATTACCGTTCTGGGTGGGTTGATTGGTGTCTGGCAAGGTATTCAGTGGCTAGATATAGTTTTAGCTTTTCCAGTTGCTTTGCTGGTGTTTTGGAGTGGCTGGAATGTTTTAAAAGATAATTTGCCTTGGCTGGTGGATGAAATGGCGATTGCGCCTGAAGCAATTCATGCGATTGTAATGCAAGTACCCGGAGTAATTAACTGCCACGAAATTGCCTCCAGAGGTGTCGTCGGGCGACAAGCCTTTATTGAAATGCACTTAATTGTAGATGCCATTGATGTCGAAACTGCCCATCGAATCACAGAAGAAGTCGAGAAACGCTTGCAAGAACGATTCAACCCCGTCCGAATTCTCATTCACGTCGAACCACCCGCTTACCAATCTGACCAAATTACCTACAAAACGAAATCAAAATAGGCATAGTTTTCCACAGGAAGAGGGGCTTTTCCACAGATTTTTGCAGGTTTTCCACAAAAGTTAAGGAAAAGACAATAACTTAAAAATAAATTTTTAACGCAAAGGATCACAAAGGGAGACGAATTACGCCAAGGAGATTACTCTGCGTATTTTTGGGATCCCCTCTGCGAACCTTTGCGTTTAAAATCCTTCCTTTTCTTCATTCCCACTCGATAGTTCCAGGTGGCTTAGAAGTGATATCGTAAACCACGCGATTGACACCCCGAACTTCATTCACAATACGAGTAGAAACGGTTTCCAAGAAATCATAAGGCACCCTTGCCCAATCCGCCGTCATGCCATCTTCGCTGGAAACGAAGCGTAAGACAATCGGATAAGCGTAAGTACGCTGATCGCCCATCACGCCTACACTGCGAATAGGTAACAACACAGCAAAAGCTTGCCAGAACTGGTTGTACATTCCCTGGCGATTAATTTCCTGACGGACAATTAGATCCGCATCGCGTAGAATTTCCAATCGCTCTGCTGTAACTTCGCCTAAAATGCGAATTGCCAGTCCAGGGCCGGGGAAGGGTTGCCGCTGTACAATTTCTTCTGGTAAACCAATTGAGCGCCCGACTTTTCTCACTTCATCTTTGAAGAGTTTTCGCAGCGGTTCGACTAACTTAAACCGTAAGTCTTTAGGCAAACCGCCGACGTTGTGATGGCTCTTAATTTTCACTGCTACCCGTTCGCCAGATTTGGGATCGACGTTGGTATCAGCTGATTCAATAACATCTGGGTAGAGAGTGCCTTGGGCAAGATAATCAAAGGGGCCAAGACGTTTAGACTCTTCTTCAAAGACGCTGATAAATTCGTGACCGATGCGGCGGCGTTTTTCTTCGGGATCTGTGACACCAGCGATCGCATTTAGGAAACGTTCTCTTGCTTGAACGTGTTCCACAGGAATATGAAATTGCTCTTGGAACAGCTTCACTAACCGTTCTGGCTCCTCTTTCCGCATGAAGCCTTGGTCAATAAACATACAAGTCAACTGATCGCCAATTGCCTTGTACAGCAAAAAGGCCAGCGTGGAAGAATCGACACCGCCGCTTAAAGCTAACAGCACTCGCTTATCACCAACTTTGGCGCGAATTTCTCGAATTGACTGCTCAACAAAAGCTGCTGTCGTCCAAGTCGGTTCGCAGTCGCAGATGTGATAGACAAAGTTGCGGATTAAGGCAATACCCCCAATCGAGTGAACGACTTCTGGATGGAACTGGACACCGTAGAGCTTTTTCTCGTGGTGAGCGATCGCAGCGCAAGGAGTATTTGCTGTGTGTGCCAGCACCTCAAACCCCTCTGGCATCTTGGTTACAGAGTCCCCATGACTCATCCACATGGTGGTGCCATCTTCCACATTGGTGAGCAGATCCGTGGGATCGTCAATCAATAAGGATGCCTTGCCATACTCTCCCCGGTCAGCACTGGTGACTTCCCCACCCAGCTGCTGCACCATCAGCTGCATTCCATAACACACTCCCAGTATGGGAACGCCCAGATTCCATATTTCGGGATCGCAATGGGGCGCTTTCTTGTCATAGACGGAACTAGGGCCACCGGAGAAGATTATTCCCTTGGGATTGAGTTGCTTTAGCTGTTCGGCTGTGGTTCGATAAGACAGCACTTCCGAGTACACTTGTGTCTCCCGAATCCGACGCGCAATCAGTTCGGAATACTGAGAGCCGAAGTCAAGAATCACAATTATTTGGCGGTTCAGTTGCCCCAAATTCTCTTCTATTTGAGGCAGTGGTTGTGTCTGTAGAGTCACCGGAGTATCCTGAATGGTGATAGTGTGGATATTCAATAGTCCTTAGTTAGTTACTAATGACTAATAACTACTAATTTTCTAGAAAAACTGCTTTATTGCTATTTATTAAGTTAATTGGTATTCCTATAAAATTAACACACTTGATACAGTAACGCGGCACCATTTTGGCTTTTGACGATAATCCGGCGATCTCGATCGAACAGCAGGGAACCGACGGTAACTTGAGTATCGATCATCGTGCGGATGTAAGCTTGCGATCGCGTGTCAATAGCCTCGGAAAGTGAGCTATAAACTTGATCGGCGATCGCGCCTCCATTAGCATCGTCCAATTGGCGCAGGTAAAAGAGCGCATCTTCCGCTGTAGCACTTTGGAAAATTGCCTGCAATGCCGCAGTCGGTAAACCCAGCTTTGCACAATGAGCAGTCAAAATTTCCATCCTTCCATCAGCAAGGTGGTGGTGAGTGTGAAAAATTCCCCCCGCAAGTTTTATAAGTTTGCCGTGGTAGCCAAATAATAAGATTGACTTAACCTGCTGCAATCCAGCTTCTACCAACATTGGGCCAAGCCAGTTAGCAGTTTTTACCATTCTGTCTGGGTGAATACCCAGTTGTCGCGCCAAGTCTAAGCCATTTTCCCCTACGCAGAACACCAAACAGTCGAAGTGAGCTTTGTGTTGCAGTTCCTCGCGGAAAGCTTCTAGCTGTCCAGTAGCACTCAACGGCTGAGAAATGCCTGTAGTTCCCAGTAGCGAGAGTCCATCCACAACGCCAAAAGCTGCATTTGAGGTGCGTTGGGCAAGCGATCGCCCGAAGGGCAAAATAATCGTCACCTGAATTTTTTCCTCTGGTGACAGCAGACGCTGCAAATTCTCTTGTAACAGCCGCTGGGCATAAGCATAAATTGCCGGTTTGTCACCAGCATTCACCATTCGCCCAATTCCTTCACCGCCTTTGATCCGGATGGAGGAGTGAGGAGTTTGGAGTGAGGAGTGAACTGATTGTTCTCCTTTTGCTACCCCGTTTAAAAAAGGAGATTGCCTTTTGTCTTCTTCAAGCCATTCCACCAACACCCAGATCGGTGTGTTGCGGGTGAGGTCAAGGTTATCGCCGGGATCGCTGGTGGTAATTGCCAGCGCCATCCCCTCACCGATTTTAGCAACCTGCTCAATGGGTATTTCCACTGTGTCGGCGGGTTCAATTAAATCCACCGACACAGCGTTTATTTCTAGTTGTTCTTGGCGTAACCAGCGCAGGGCGGCAATTGCAGCGGCACAAGCAAACACTGGCAAGGTATATCCAAAGCGGGGTGGGGTTGAGGTCATTGTGAGAGTGCGATCGCGATCGCTGCGCGAGGGTGACTTTTAACAGCTCTGTCATCAGTCTTTCATTGGATTCTATCAATATAAAGATTTTGTAAGTATTTCCTGCTCAACGAGACACTCTGGAGGTTTCATGAAATTTTTCTTTACGAACTTGTTTTCCAAAGCTCCTGCTCAAATTTCCAAATCAGAATTTCGACCAAGTACTGTGGTAATCAGACCCAGTGGGTGCTTGGATAGCAAGACCAGTCCTGCTTTTATTAAGTCTCTAGAGCAAGCCTTGGAATTGGCGACAGATACTGTGGTGGTGGATATGATTGCGGTAAATGCTATCAAAAGGGAGGGAGTCAAAAGCCTGCTGCATGGAATGG
Source organism: Trichocoleus sp. FACHB-6 (assembly GCF_014695815.1). Lineage (NCBI taxonomy): Bacteria > Bacillati > Cyanobacteriota > Cyanophyceae > Leptolyngbyales > Trichocoleusaceae > Trichocoleus > Trichocoleus sp. FACHB-6. Next base: position 28,947 of record NZ_JACJOY010000050.1, on the reverse strand, counting down.
AGAAAGCTGCGGCGCTGGGCAAAACCCTAACTTTTGAATTTCTGGATGTAGCGACCCAAAGAGTTCTCGAAGCTGCCTGGAACTATGAAATATAATTCGCAAAAATTAAAAGCTCGACTTAGGAAACGTTTCCTAAGTCGAGCCTTTTGGTGATAATTTTCTGGTCTTTGCCCTACGCTATGACAATTATTTTTTCTTGCAGGTCAGCGATCGCTTCTTCAAATCTTTCCCACTCAAGCAACTTCCAGATTGTCTACTGTGACTGTAGGGTTATCAAGAACAGCGATCGCCAAATTCAACTGCTTCACTCCCTTTAAGTTCAATTCTGATGTAAAAATCCGATCAACTGTACAACCCTCAAAGTTTGCCTTCTCCAAGTTTGTCCGAATCATCTGAGCCTCGTTCAGGTTTGCCCATCTCAGGTCTGCCTTGCTGAGGTCTGACACGCTAACAACTGCCCGTCTCAGGTTTGCCCATCTCAGGTCTGCCCCACGCAGGTTTACCTCAGAAAGTTGTGCATCACTGAGATTGGCTCCACTCAGGTTTGCCTTTCTCAGGTTGGCAGAGGTGAATTTTACCTCGCTGAAGTTTGCTTGGCACAGAACTGCATTACAGAGGTTTGCCCCACTCAGGTTTGCTCCACTCAGGTCTGCCCATCTCAAGTCTGCGCCGCTGAGGTTTGCGCCGCTCAAGTCTGCGCCACTCAAGTTGGCAGAGGTGAGATTTGCGCCTCTAAGATTAGTCGAGGCGAGGTCTACGCCACTGAGATTGGCTTGGCTAAGGTTAGCTCCTCTGAGGTTGGCATTTCTCAGGTTTGGCTGGAGCTGAGGATGCTCTTTTCTTGTCTGATTCCAGGTTTCTACTCCAGAATTTAGCAAATCCAACTGCTGGTTGGCTGCACCTTTAAACCGGGTTGCGATCGCAATAATTGTGGGATTATTTTTTATATCTATTTTGCTTTTCACTATATAATTTTCCATTTTTTCCTTACCAATCTCAATTATTTGAACAAAGCTTCCGGATAATTTCACCTTATGGCGATCGCAATTTTTCATCCCTTCAAAGCAATTTAGCTTTTCTACTCTTGGAGTCAATTGATTAACTTAACCAAAAGCGCGATTCGCTTCTAGACCTTACTTTCTATATCTTAAGGAATATATTTGATGTTTAAAAACATTTAGATTAACGTTCACTTAATCTTTAAATTACTGGCATTTATCTGAGGAAGTAGTAAAGATTAAAAAGCGGTGTTGGACAATTGGGTAGCTATCAAGCAAAGTCTCCGTTAATGTACAACACCAAAAGTGTCTGTATTCTAAGCTACAAAAGTCTAAATAAACGCTATCCTAATACCCGCCCCGTAACTCCTGTGCCTTAGCTTGAGCTGGGGCAATGATTTTTTCTTTCAGGTCAGCGATCGCTTGGCTTAGACTCGGATACTGGTAAGTTGGGAGCATCCAAGGATATTCGTGCAAATCATCCGATATAGCTAAGTGGGTGGTATCAACTTGCACTAACGGTTGCACTGGGACTTCAGAGATACCTTGGAGGATTTTCAGTAATTCCTGGGGAATGTGAGGAGCGTCTGTGAAATCGGCAATGATAAACTTCACCATTCCCGCCACGGTAGAGATTGATTCCTTGAGTTCGGGCGTTGTTGATTTTTCTAACTCAACCGACATGGGCAAATAGTCATGTTGACGAAGAGCATCCCGAATTTCCTCCAGTAAGACAAGGCGATCGCTACTTTGAAAGCAGCCCAGGATCAGCACAATGTTGGAGTGAATAGAATTAAAAACCTCGCGGACTTTCTGGTGATTTAGCAGAAAGTAAATAAACTGAGCCACTTCCAGATTATCCACCGCGATCGCGCCTTCCCCTGGAGGAGCTACGCTGAGGTTTAACTGGTTGGCTGCTTCCAGATTCAGCCCCCAAGAAGAAATACCATAAATTAAACAACCTGCAAGATTCGCCTGCTCAAAGTTAGTCTTGAGCAACCTTGCTCCCATCAAGTTTGCCTCACCCAGATCGGCTCCGGAGAGATCCGCACCTTGTAAATCCGCACCAATGAGAATCGCGCCCCGCAAATCCGCCCCGATCAGGTTCGCGCCGATCAGGTTTGCTCCCCGCATATCCACCTCACTCAGATTTGCCCCGATTGCGATCGCCCCGGATAAATCTGCTTTGCCGAGATATACCCAGTGAAGATCGGCTCCATCCAGGTTCACCCTACTCAGGTTCGCTTCTAACAGGTAAGCCTCGCTGAGGTTTACTTCACTCAGATCCGCCTCAGACAAATCTGCTTTACTCAGGTATGCCCCACTCAAGTTAGCGCCCCGCAGGTCGGCTTGAGACAGAGATGCCCCCATTAGGTTCACTCCGCTCAAATCTACGCCACTCAGAGATGCCTTCATCAGGTTTATCCCGCCCAAATCTTCCTGGCTCAGATCGGCTCCCCTGAGGTCTGGCGGTATTCCTGGACTCAAAGAGCGCCACTTATTCCAAGCTTCTACTCCTTGCTTTAGCAGAGCCAGTTGTTGCTCGTTTGCCATACAGCTCCACGCCCCTTTATTTTGGCAGATGCCATTACTGGCCTTTGGTACGATGTCTTGGCGCTTACTTCCTGGTATGGATGCACCCAAGCCATAGAGATTCACTGTGATTTTTTGGGAAAGCTATATAAGACAGTCAGACTACTCAAACTACCACTTTCTAAATAAGTATGCTCTTAGGTTTATTTTTGTTTGAATAGATTGAGAAGTATTTCTTTGTGGAGTAGATTCCCCCGCACAGAATTTCTAGTCTATCAAAAGCCTTAATTTTAAACCAGCTTAGGAATAGTTGTGTTTATCACTGAGGATTTTGGTGTTCGCCTATACCAGCTAGTTTGAAACCACTATAGGAGCGATCGCTTGCAAGCCCCAATTGAAAACGTATCTCCTCCAAATTTAGAGGTTCTAGAAACCACCCCAGGTTCTGTGGTGGTATCCCCCCAATCGCCAGCGAAAATTTCCAAAGATGCCATTCGGTCTAGTCTGAAGGCATCTGCCTGGGATGCCGTATTTGCTGCCATCTTTGGCAACATTACTGGCGGTGTCTTACTGAGTAATTTCTTGCTCCAACTGGGTGCTGGCCCAATGGAGATTGGTATGCTGTCCTCAGTTCCTATGTTGGTGAATTTGCTGCAACCGCTGGGAGCATATCTGTCAGAGCAAACCACCAGCCGCTACTGGTATAACGTCTGGATTTACGGCCCATCACGGCTGCTGTGGCTGATTTTAGTATTGGCGATTGGGTGGATAAGCTGGCACCACACCGATTTGCACACATTAGTCGGCTTGACATTGGGGATAGTCTTGGCAACCAATGTTGTTGGAGCCTTGGGAAGTGCGAACTGGATGAGTTGGATGGCGGTGTTGGTTCCCGAAAGGTTGCGGGGGCGCTATTTCGGCATTCGCAATAGTGTCACAAGCTTGACTACGCTGCTAGGTATACCCCTGCTGGGTCTAGCCGTGTCTGCTTGGCCTAGTGGGACGATTCAGGGTTACGCTGTGGTCTTAGTGCTGGGGGTAGTCATGGGGCTAATTAGTCTCGGCTGTCAGTTTTTCATGGCGGATGTGAACCCCCGGATGCAGTTCGCAGCAGCAGGGGAGAGTGGGGAAGTGGGAGAAGTTCCCCCCCTCACCCCATCACCTCAGCACCCCCTCTCTTTATCTCGCTTTGAGCCTAATTTCTTGAGGTTTTTGCTGTACTTTGGCTTTTGGGCATTTGCAGTCAATATCTGCACTCCCTTCTTTGGTCTCTACCTGCTGGACAATCTGGATATAGGTGTCACCTGGGTAACTTTCTATAGCAGCTTAACGTCTGCCGCTACCTTAGTGATGATGGTGGTGTGGGGCAAGCTGGCAGACCGGATGGGGAATCGTCCGTTGCTGGTATTTGTGGGAATATTGGTAGCGGTGACACCTTTATTCTGGCTGGGACTTGGGGCTGACCCGATTTCTATTTGGATTTGGTTCCCACTTTTACACTTGATGATGGGTGGGACTTGGGCAGCCATTGACTTGTGCAGCAACAATCTGCAAATGTCAGTGGCATCGGGGCGCAATCAGTCTACTTACTTTGCGATCGCTGCTGCTGTTGCTGGGGTCTGTGGTGCTTTGGGAACGACTACTGGCGGCTTTCTGGCTTCTCAAGTCAATTTTGGGGGTTTGCAAGCAGTGTTTGCCCTCTCAGCTGCCTTACGGCTAATTGCTTTATTAGCTTTGGTCTTTGTGCAAGAAAAGCGTTCTACCCCACTATCGCAAGTGATGCGATCGCTTGTTCCCTCAAAACCTCAACTGCTCCCAGTTCCATTAGTTGTACCAGGAGTAGAACAATCCCGGTTAAACCCTGAGCCAGTTGAAGTTCCCGAATAAATTTGCTAATAGCTATTAGCTATTAGCCATTAGCTATTAAACTTATATTTTCTACTGTTAAGAAAATACTTATTGATCAGATTTATCAGATTGTTCAACTAATTTTCTCAAACGAAGATATGCCTCTTCTGGTGTGAGAGGTTCAGATTCTATCTCGTTAGGGATGTAAAATTGTCTGCTATCTGGAAAGTAACGTACAACAAAACTAGGGATAAGTCCTAACTTCATAGCCTTTTTACCCAGCGCTTCGGCTGTGTCTGAAAGGCTTGATTCGTCATGGAAGTGATACTCGCTCATACCCTCTTGTCTCCACCATATCTGTAAAGCTTACACTCTTGTGGGGGCAACCGTCTTGAAAAATAGTGCTACAAGCCCACTCCACAAAAGTTACCGTTGAAAATTGGCTTTACAAACGCCCAACATCCGCTGGTCGTTATTGCTAAGGTTGGTAATTCGCTCATATCCGTGGAGTTGTAAGCTACCGTCAGTTTGCAAGCCGCTACTTGAGGCCACAGGAGATGGTTGTTGAAGGGCAATTGAGTAGGGATTTGTTGTTTGGTCGTAAGGATCTACAACGGTCAAATTCATTTTCTGTGCTGCGACCGTGCCGGAAAAACAACTAAATTCTGAAGAGGGCATATACAATGCACCAACTACTTTTCCCTGACGCGCTTCAAACACCATATACTCTTGACCAATTTGTTCTGGCTCTTGGGAACTACCATAGAGGTAGATTCCATCAGGAACTCGCTTGGTTGGTGAAATAGTTGTTTGTGCAATTAGTGAAGGCGAACTAAGTTCGGCTGCTGGCAAAAGTGGGGCTAGTGTCTCCAAAGCAGCGGCGCTGGTTGCCATGCCTACTGTCAGAAGTAATCCCAAAGCAGGCACTTCAAAATGACGCTGTTGAAAAAATCGATCGAAGAATTTGTTTAGCACCGTAGTATCCCCTTAGCAATTAAGAGTAGACACACTCAAGACCCCAATTAAAAAATAGCTAATAATTAAGGTTGAATGCTTCACTCAAATGGGTGAAAGACTTCTCACCCTATAGGAGTTTTTGTTAAGTCAAGCGACGTATTAAGGACAATTTTTTCTACAGGAGATTGCCCCTGAAGTCTAGAAGACTGATTTGTAGTCCCTGGATTCAGCCGTTCCATTAGCTTTCCTAAATGCGTCAGCGTGGGCTTGTCTCTTAACTGATCGTTGACTTCATCGGCACCAGCCTGAATTACGCAAATATTTTAGGAAACTTTACAAAAGTAGGAGCGCGGGCAATCCCCACCGACTGAATCCTGAAGGACAGAGGGGACGGAATGTTTAACCAGATATGGACAAAAAAGCCAAATTAGTAATAAACCCGCCCCTACTAAGCTGTGGGGGCGGGTTTATTGGATATAACTGCCAGAACCGGGAATCATTGGTTAATCCCGCTCCTACAGTTAACTAGCGGCAATGTATTCTCGGACATTAGCTTGACGACGGCGCAGATGTGCGAGGGCTTGGTGTTCGAGTTGGCGTACCCGTTCACGGCTGAGGTTCAGTCTCTCGCCTACTTTCGCTAGAGAAAGCTCGTTGCCATCGTCTAAGCCAAAGCGGAGGGTTAAGACTTCTCGTTGCTGCGGTGTCAATTCTGCTAAGAGAGAGTCTAGGTCTTGCCGCAGGGATTCCTGGGTCATGTAATGATCGGGAGTGGGGCCGTCATCTTCTAGAAGGTCTTGCAGTTCGGTATCTTGGTTATCACCGACGCGCACATCCAGAGAAATTGGTTGACGGGCGATATTCAGGTACTCGCGGATCAAAGCGGGTTCTAATTCCAACGCTTCGGCAATTTCACCGGGGGTAGCGCTGCGACCCAGTTTTTGAGCCAGTTCCCGTTGTACTCGCTTAATTTTGTTCAGCTTCTCGGTAATATGGATGGGTAAGCGAATAGCTCTGGCTTGTTGAGCGATCGCGCGAGTAATCGCTTGGCGAATCCACCAGTAAGCGTAGGTGGAGAATTTGTAACCGCGCATCGGGTCAAATTTCTCTACGCCCCGCTCTAAGCCTAACGTGCCTTCCTGAATTAAATCCAGAAATTCCATGTTACGCTTCTGGTATTTCTTGGCGATCGCTACCACTAGACGCAAGTTGGCTTCGATCATCTTGCGCTTGGCTCTTGTTCCCAGCTTTATTACTCTATCTAATTCAGCTTCACTCAGCTGCACATGATCTGCCCACTCTTGATGAGTTGGTTCGCGCTGCAATGTTTCTGCCAAAGCGTCTTTAGCTTCAAGCAACGCCATCATTTGCTGTACCTGCTTACCATAGACAATTTCTTGCTCGTGGGTCAGCAGGGGTACGCGCCCAATCTCATGCAGATATGTGCGAACCATATCAGCTGTAAACATGGGTTGTTTAGTCGTCTTTTTTTGGGTGTTGGCAATTGGCATGAGTGAGTGGTGACTCCGTAAACAAGCAACAAATCTGTAGCAGGGGTTAAACTAAATAGGAGATTGCCAGCTGTTAAGATGAGAATAGCTAGGTCAATCTGCCAGACACATCCTGCGAAAGTTGTAAAGATAGCCTACCCATTTGAATAGGCTACCGTAACACATAAGGAACCATTCGTCAAATACTTCCGCTGGGGATACCTCTCAAGCTGGTATCAACCACTTATTAGCCACTCCTGATATCTAATCAAGGCTAAAGTCAAAGTCGGTATGAGTTTGTCTTACATTTCTATAATATCACTAATGTTAGACGACGCTTGAGGGTGAAAGGTTCATCCGATAGGGTTAAAGTTGCCGCCACCACCAATTTTTTTGACGCTGGAGTGAGGCGGGGTCTAGAAGGATCTATCTCATACATATAATGATGACCGGAAAACCCTGAAACTGATACAGGTGTTCTTGTGGGATAACCGAACTGATTTTGGGAAGAAGTCCGTAGTCACCAGGTTAGGAATCTTCCCTGAGAACTGACTAAAATCCAATATCAGCTTTAGCGGCTTCGGCGGCGGCGAACACTTCCTCATCAGACATTTCTTCCCAGCAAGTATCGCCAATTTCTCTGTAGAAGGTTTCATCATAAGGACGAGTCCTCACTACTACTGGCATGGGGACAGCGTGACCTAAAATTAAAGCTTGTTGCTTGGAATCCAGTTTGGCGAGAACGGAACGTAGACTCGCACCGCCAGAGACACCTGTGAAAATGGCATCGATGTCTTTTTCATCATTCAGCAAAGCGGTGATGCGGGTGCCAATCTGAGACATCACCTCATTATCAATCCCAGAGGGACGCTGGTCTACCACTAAGAGAGTGACAAAGTATTTTCGCATTTCGCGGGCGATGGTGCCAAAGATGGTACTTTGGACGATCGCTGGGTCAAGAAAGCGGTGTGCTTCTTCAATAGTAATTACTAACTGCTGCGGGCGATCGCTTGTATTTTTTGTCTGCAAAAACGTTTCAGCTTTGCGGACATAAGCTGCGTGAATGCGACGAGTAATCATATTCGTCACTAACATATAAGAAAGCATATCCGACTGGGAACCAAATTCAATAACTACGTGCTTACCAGCATCGAGAGATTGCAAAATTTGATTTACGTAGTTGTGAGGACAAGCAGTTCGGAGATATTTTAAATTTTCTAAGCGCATCAGTTTGCGCTGCAAGGACATAATCGAACCTTTATGGCCCTTCCTTTCCTCGCAGAACATCTGGATCTCCTCGTTGGTCATATTCAACAGTTGGACAATCCAAGAGTTGCCAAACTCGGCGTTTAGAATGTTGGCGTTGTCTAAAGCAGCTTCGGAAAGACCTAACTCGTTCCGCACCAGAAAGATATCTTGAACTTCGATTTGGTCGTAGCTGAGGTAAAGTTCCTGCGCGTCGCGTACTCCTCGCCGCTTGGTAGATTGGGGGTCGAGGGTGTACATTTCTACCTGACCGGGAAATAGCTGACGCAAACCTTTTACAGTGCTGAATTGTTTGCCTTCGCGGACTGCTTCCCAGCCATATTCCGAGTGCATATCAAAAATTAAATTTACCGCTGCTTGCCTGCGGATGATGCCAGATAATAGTAGGCGGGTAAGAAAAGATTTGCCTGTGCCAGATTTACCAAAAACACCGTTGCTGCGTTCTACAAATCGGTCTAAATCTATACAAACTGGTACTTCCATATCCAGTGGTTGACCGATGGCGAAGTTGCGCCGGTGGGGGTCGTCTTCCCAACCGAAGACGGCGCGAAAATCGCGTTCAGTGGCATCATAAACTTGACTAAAGTGGCTGGGAACTGTTTTAACTGGTAGCAACTCCATGTCGCCGCTAGTTTGCGCTTGAAATGAGGCGATCGCGCTTCCTTTCTTGGTATTTGTATCAGCTACCACATAAGTTCCACCAGATTCGCTTGCATCTCTGGTCAGCATCAACATCGGTGTTAAATTGATGGTGCCATAGGTGCCACTTCCTGCCAAGACTGCTTGCAAAAAGGTGTCATCGGGACTGGGAGGATCGGCGACAATTCGCTGACTAGAAGTTCCCAAAGAAACGTCGGTAAGCATACAGAAGAAGTCTGAACGAACGCCTCTGACAACTAAGAATTTGCCTACCCGCATATCCTCAACAGAAACATCGGGATGCAGTTTTACTTCTAGTCCCTGACTGAGGGAACCTTGAACTACCGATCCTAATGGCTTGTCCATCATAGTTCGATCTGACATAAATGCTGTTGCTTAGGCTTCCAAAGTTTATCGTACTTTTAGGTAACTATAGCAGTCCTAAATGATTCGTGAAGGCGAGATCCCCGACTTCGTAAGAGAAGTCGGGGATCTGAAGGGTTAGCACCTCACAACTAAAATAGGATTGCTATAGCTATTAGTTAAAAATAATTGTAGTAGGGTTTCATTCCTACGTTAACTAGGTGGGAAAAAAGTCATCAAAACAATTAGTAGGGTGAGCATTGCTCACCCTGTTTCTTAGATAATAGCGATCGCTATCCTAGGATCTTTTAATCAATTTCAATCGCTGTCGGTGTCGATCCGGTTCCACCTGCGGTAGTGTTGGCGCTCAAGGGTTTGCGATAATCTGCGTATAAGCGATCGCGCCAGTTGAAAAATGTTTCGTAGGCGACATTTTCCGCAAATCCGGGGATTCCTTTACCTTTTAGGGTTTCGGGAAGGTCGAGATAAGGCCCTTCGGGGAATTTGATTAGCATACTCAGTCCCGCGACAGCAAAATCTGCCAGTGTTGGGTAGTCGCCAACCAGGTAAGGACTTTCCGTTAGGATCAGGTTGATGGCTTCCAGGTTTTGTCTGAGGTCAGTTGTTGCTGATTGTACGGCATCTGGGCCGTAGCCGACACCTAAGCCCAGAATATTCAGCACTTCACCCGGTACTGCACCAACGAGAGTTTTGACCACATCGGGCGTGTTGCTGGGTAAAATCGAGGTGCGGAAATTCTGATTTTGGCTGATTGCTCCAAACAATACTTTACGACTTTTCAGACCAATTGATTCATCTGCCCAATCTTCTAAAGCTAAGCATAAGCCTTTTTGTTTGGGGTCAACTGGAATTAGGGGTCGGTCTGGATATTGTCGGTCGAGGTACATAGCGATCGCTGTAGAATCAGCTATTACCGTATTTCCATCTTTCAGCACTGGTACTTGTCTTTGACCAGACATCCGGAACAGTTCCACTTGTCCCACTCCGGGGGTTACTTCTATTTTGCGGTAGGGTAGCCCTTTGTAATCCAATATCAGCCTTACTTTTTCAGAGTAGTGGGATAGTTCAAATTGGTATAATTCCAGCATTTTGTCTTTCCTGCAAGTTTTTCAGAACCGAGAGACGCGATCGCGTCTTTGGTCAATTTAACGCTTTTAGCCTACCGCAGTTGTCATTTTTTCGCTTTAAATCAGAACGCCAAGCCGCAATTCTTTTAATTCTTAATTTTACTTGGCTTGCTGATGCTATTACTAAATAATACTTTTATAAAGTATTTTAAATCCCACGATTCTATTTTATCCCCTTATTTTTATATCTAAATTATTGTTTTTGTAAATATAGCGGTTGATATTACAATTTTAACGAATATAATGAAAGTCCCCTAGCTTGAAGCTAGGGGACTTTCATTATATGTAACAAAACAAAGTTTTTATTAAGCACTCTGACGGGTAAGTAGACCCCACAGAAATAGTAGAACCAGTGCGCCCAAGACTGCAAAGGCAATGCTAGGAATAGTTAGCGCTCCATAGGCTGCGCCTCCCGATGTACCGAAGAACATACTTCCTAGATAACCACCAACTAACGCGCCCAAAATACCTAAACCCATTGTTGCAAAAATACCACCGCCTTGATGACCAGGATAGATGGCCTTAGCAATAGCACCAGCAATCAAACCTAAAACAATCCAAGCAATAATTCCCATTTTTCAACTCCGTGGTTATTAACGTTTCAAAAAGTTTATTATTAAGCACTCTGACGGGTAAGCAGACCCCACAGAAATAGTAGAACCAGTGCGCCCAAGACTGCAAAGGCAATGCTAGGAATAGTTAGCGCTCCATAAGCTGCCCCTCCCGACGTACCGAAGAACATACTTCCTAAATAGCCACCAACTAAGGCTCCCAAAATACCTAAACCCATTGTGGCGAAAATACCGCCGCCTTGATGACCGGGATAGATGGCTTTAGCAATAGCGCCAGCAATTAAACCTAAAACAATCCAAGCAATAATTCCCATTTTTCAACTCCGTCGTTAATAATGTTTTATTTTTTTCTTTTCTTATTCTCAGAATATCAACTGCGGTATCTTGGTACCCTCTATCAGAGGTTATAACCAAAAGGCATAGAATTTTAAAGTATAAATTCATATTTTTGGCTGAAAAAAATAGTTTTTACAGCTTGCTATCTTAAGTTGATGAAATTTTGGCTGACAAGGAAGGTATCAACCTATAGGACGGTTGCTGATGAGATGACAATCGTGCTACTTCCCCAGATGGAAGAGGTAGCGATCGCTCTTTAATCGCTCCAAATTAGGGATTGCTAGAGGTTAAATCGAAAAGAAAAAGTCTAGAGTCCCAAGTATGAAATATTTCCTATTTCAGCTAACTTTACCCGCAAGCCTAACTTTAGGCTTTCTTATGGAGTATATCTAAAGGATTATTATCAACTTGGCAACAGCTAGATTAAGAGCGAGTTTATCCGAAGGTTTTTAAGGCTTATAACCTTTATCAGTCACACCTTTTTTCTACTTCACATCCCCAAATTTCTCCTATTTTGGGTTGCTTCAACTGTAGGGACAGCAACGGGAAGCTCATCCTAAAGACAGATGTAAAGAAGTGCAACAAAAAGTGAAGTTAGTTTAAGTCAATAGACTCCTAGCTTTCAGGAAAATCTTCAGCAATGAATAATCAGAATCGTAAAAATTTGATTCAACCGCTGGCTAGCCTAGTAGGAGTTGTAAGTGCTAGTGTGCTAATGGGTTTGCCAGCCATTGCCCAGGAGAAGCCCAAACCCCAAACCCCAAGTAATATAAGCCAGCCTAGCAACAATAGCGATCGCAAGGCTCCGATAGATACAAATGCGGCACCATCTCCTAAAGAAGGAGCAACCACATCCCCGAACGGCAACGTAGTTTCTGTAGCTGCTCAAAATGGTTCATTCAAAGTTCTCACTGCTGCCTTAAAAGCCGCAGGTTTGACTGACACCCTATCACAAGCTGGCCCCTTCACAGTTTTTGCGCCGACAGATGCAGCCTTTGCTGCTTTACCTCCCGGTACTGTGGAAGAGTTGCTGAAGCCAGAGAATAAAGCTTTATTAACTAAAATATTGACTTACCACGTCCTTCCGGGTAAAGTGACATCCACTCAGTTGAGTTCTGGTTCCGTTGCTACTGTAGAAGGCAGTTCGGTGAAGGTGAAGAAAGGAACTGATGGCGTGATGGTGAATAACGCCAAAGTTGTTCAACCTGACATTCAAGCCACCAACGGCGTTATCCATGTGATTGATAAGGTAATTGTGCCAGTTGGAGAGTAACTTTTCGGCATAAGAAACCAATCGAGAGACAAAACCCTGTTCAGAGAAATTGAACGGGGTTTTGTGTTTCTTATTGTCAACAACAGCTTACGCTTGGAAATTCAAGATAAATTAGAATAAAATCGACAAAAATATGGAGCTTTATGCTTCATAGGCGTTGAGGAGTGGGGAAATGGGGCATTTTATGGGTTTGCTTTTGGAATTGGGAGCCGCTGTAGAAGGTAAAAGGAAGAAGGTAAAAAAAAGCCTTTTTTATTTGCTAGTTTTAAGTTTTTACTTTTTAGTTCCCGTAGCTGATTCGGCTTCTGGTAGAGTAGGCGTTAGCTTTGGCAAGCCAGTATCAGCTCAGGCAGCATACGGAAGTTACGTAGGTGTTGGTGCTACGGTGGGGATTAATGAAAACGATTTCGGAGAAGGTCGCCAAGCGGGAGGGGTGATTGCTGTACGCTATAAACTGCTGCAAGCTCCTATTTCTCTAAGAGCGCAAGCTTTGATTGGTGCTAGTCCTGCGGTTGTGTCAACGATTTCTTATGATGTCCCGCTTAATTGGCAAACTGATGCTTACTTGGGGGCGGGTGTTGCTTTTGGCAGTGGAAATCGAACACCTTCACCTGTAGGAGATAAAACCAGTTTTGCTTTACAGCCTGGGATTGATTACGTTATTCCTAATAGCAATACAGTGCTTTTTGGCAACGCGATTATTGCTTTTGATGCCTACCGCGACGGTGGCGGAACGGCTGTCTCGGTGCAGGGCGGTGTAGGGTTGAGATTTTAGATTTCGGATTTCGGCTGAGGAATCTAAAGTCCAAGATGCCTCTGAATTTGCTGCACAATCGCCTCTGGCGGCCCAGAAACATCTACTGTGATGCCTTTTTGTGGCTCCTCTAGGGTGTCAAACTGGCTTTGCAAGAGCTTTTTGGTCATAAAGTGGTTTTGGCGTGACCCTAGCCGCTGCGCGATCGCTTCAAAGCTTCCCTTGAGGTAGACTAGCTCCATTTGTTCGGGGTCTCGCCACAGTGCTTGACGATAGGATTCTTTCAGGGCAGAACACGCTAGAACTACGTTTTTATCTTCTTGTAGCCATTGGTCGATGGCTTGTTGCATTGTTTGCAGCCAAGGCATTCTGTCGGTATCGGTGAGGGGAACGCCTTGGCTCATCTTTTCAATATTAGTTGGCGAGTGGAAGGAGTCAGCATCGCTGAAATCCCAGTTCAGTTCTTTTGCCAACAATTCAGCGACGGTTGATTTGCCGCTGCCAGAAACACCCATTACGATAATAATCACTTTTTTATTAATACTCGCTTTCAGTTATTTTAAAATGCGATCGCTTTCATAAATATGTCAATTTTAAATAATTTAATCTACGCGATCGCGCCACATTACCTCAAAATATAATATTAAAGTTTACACCACTAACCTAATTGTAATAATGAGCCAGAAAACCCATAGGCGAGTGCCACGCGGCAGCCGAATTTTCCCTGACCGCGCACTACTTTCTCCAGAAGAGATAGCTAGACGCGAGGCTGAGAATGAAGCATTTGCCCAGCGATGCCGAGAGATTTTTAACCGAGTTTACCCGGAATTGGTTAAGGAACATTACAACTGGTCAATTATGATTGAGCCAGAAAGTGGAGATTATTTTATTGACCCCAATCCAGAAATCGCCTTTCAAAAAGCCCGTGAGAAATACCCCAAAGCCCGAATTTTGGAAAAGCGCTTGAATGAGGCAGGGTGCGTTGGCAGAATATGATTCAAGGCTATTTTGGTGAAAAGGGTGAGCTGCTTTTTGAGATTGATTTGATAGCAGGTGATGGTTCAGGAGTTACGGTCAATGCGTTGCTAGATACGGGATTTACTGAGTGGTTGGCGATGGATATCCAAGATGTAGAGAGTTTGGGATGGACATTTATCCGGGAACAGGATATGCAGACTGCACGGGGAGAAATTAAGTTTAACCTCTACGCAGGTAGTGTTGTTTTTAATGGTCAAGAAGTTACTATTTCCGTCTTAGGGGGTGAAGAAATTACCGAGGTTTTGATAGGTTTGCAGTGCCTAGAAAATCGGCGGTTAGTAGTAGATAGAAAAGCAGATTTACTGACGTTGGGAGAAGATTGAGGAGAAAGCGATCGCTTATTCAACTCCTTCACGCACTACTGCCATCAAATACTGTGTCAAAGTATACGCATCGACTCCCAACTCAGTTCGCTCCTGGGAAGCCAAAATTCCCGCTTGAGCGTGCCACCAAGCCGCACTTTGCACCACCTCTTCTAGAGGCAATGCCTTTGAGGATGCCGCTGCCACAAGTCCACCCATTAACCCAGTTAACACATCCCCACTACCACCACGGGCTAATGCTGGTGTGCTTTCCGGCACAATCCATACTGAACCAGAAGGATTAGCGATCGCAGTCCTCGCCCCCTTCAAGAGGATCGTGGCACCACTGAGTTTAGATGCCTCGCGCACCAGCTGCACTCGGTCTTTCGTGGGATCGCCTAATGGGAACAGACGCTTAAACTCACCGCCATGAGGCGTTAAAACCGTTGCAGCTTGACGCTTGGATAATGTCGGGATGGTTCCCAATTCAGCCAAGATATTCAAACCATCGGCATCGAGAATCAGAGGGCGATCACTTGCTAAAACTTTTTCAACTACTGACGTGGCATCTTTTGTTACACCGGGTCCGCAAGCGATCGCGCTAAATGAAGCAAGTTCGATATCTGGTAAGGATGCGATCGCGCCCGTTTCTGTCTCCGGACAACCAATAATCAGCGCTTCCGGCAACTGTGCCAACAGTAACGGTTTCAGGTATTCCGGCACTGCAATTGAGAGCATCCCAACGCCACTAGCTCTCGCTCCCAAACCGGATAGAATTGCGCCTCCACCATACTTGTGAGAACCGCAAATTAGCAGCAGATGTCCTTGTTTATACTTGTGAGTCACTGGGGCGCGGGGTATGGGAAGATAAGCGATCGCAGCAGTTTTTGTCACGCGCTTCAATTTCGGTGGTCCTAAAACTGCCCAGATATCAGCAAGTGGAACATCAAAATCTATCAGTTCAGCAGTCCCGACATATTCCAACGCTTGATCCTGCAAAAAAGCAAGTTTCCACAAACCTAAGCAAAACGTGCGAGCCGGACGAACCGCTGTACCCAAAACCTCGCCAGTATCCGTATGCAAACCCGAAGGCAAATCAATACTAATTACAAGTTTCGACCACTCATTTAACTGATTAATAGCAGAAGCAATGGGGCCTTCTAACGCTCTTTCCAACCCAAACCCAAACAAACCATCGATTATTAAATCGCAGTCTTGCAATTGCTCAATTTGCTCATAACAAAGAATGCCCAAACTATCCGCATACTGGGCGTGTTGCGAAGTCAATTCCTTTAACTTAGAAATCGGACGATAAACAACAACCTCATAACCCTGAAAGTGCAACTCGCGGGCAACCACCAACGCATCGCCCCCATTGTGACCTGGCCCCACCAACACGCCAACACGCCGCGTGTTGGTGGAAGGATAAAGCGCTTCAATTCGAGATGCAATTAACTTTGCCACCTTTTCCATCAAAGCCGCCACAGGCATTCCCGCCGCAAATATACGCCCTTCAATTTCGCGCATTTGTTGGGCAGTCACCACAATTTGCTCAATTTGTTCTTGCCGTTTTTTCGCCTGTACCAAGGTGAGTTTCCTTTCAGCTATTAGTCACGAAGTAATTGGTAATTGGTAAGATAATTTTCCCAGCCTGTAACCTATGAATATCTCAATCTCCAATCCCCATCTATCTCCCGAAATAAACCCGCGCATCCATACCATTAGAACGCAGAAAGCTAGTCCAACGCTCTGCTTCTGATTGTTCTGCAAAAGGGCCAATTGCAACGTGCGGCCCTCGCGGTGAGTTTCTTTGAGCAACAGCATTCTCTGGGAAGCCCAACCGAATCATTTGGGCGGCAATATCGGGTAAATAGTCCTTACTTCCCGGAACAACCACGAAATAGGCTACGCCATCAATTTCGTCTCTACCTCTTTCTACAGGACGAGAATCGACATCATCACCAGAATAAGTATTAACTTGCGCCATAATGCCCCATTCTTCCAAAGCTTGAACACGCTGCTGGGCATTAGATTGATCAGAAAATACTCCCGCTTGGATCATGCCCCCGCCGTGGCGCACAAAAGCTTCTGGTTCTATCCTGCGGACTTGCGCCAACAGTAGGGGACTATCGCCGTTGATGTAAACGCCATATAGCTGAGAAGTTCTACCTTCTCTTAAGAAATTCTCATCTCTATTTCTGTTGCGCGTCCTTGGGGGTGGTGCTTGAAAGTCAAATTCACGTCTACCAGCAGGATTTGGTGACAGTGTTGGTAAACGATCTTGAGGAGCCGGTGGCTCAACATTTGGCGATGGAGGTAAGCCAGGAATCACATCCGGTGGTCTAGGGAGGGGTCTTGCCGAAGCTGGTGTAGATGCCACGAGCCAACATCCGCCCCAAAAGAGGCAAGCTAGGAGGCGTAGGAGGAAAGAAGTTTTACTTTTTCTCTCGCGACTGGTTTCTAAATTCTGGCGATCGCTACTCATTTCCAATCAGCCCTCCTGATTATCTTTCAGAAATTGTGGCGGCAAAATTTGTAGTAAATTTACCACAATTAGTCATCGTTCTGTAGCACCGGCGGGACACCTCTGCCAGTAATCCTTTGCTAATAACTAATGACTAACAACCAAAATGTTACTCTAGAGAAAAAACTGATAATTCAGTCATTCAAATTTTCGTTCCATGAATAAAGTCGTCGTTGGTCTCTCCGGAGGAGTTGATAGTTCCGTCGCAGCCGCAACCCTGCACCATCAGGGCTACGAAGTTGTTGGCCTTACCCTTTGGCTAATGAAGGGTAAAGGTCAATGCTGCTCTGAAGGGATGGTCGATGCGGCTTCAATTTGCGAACAGTTGGGCGTTCCTCATCACATTGTTGATAGTCGGGATGTTTTCCAGACAAATATTGTCGATTACCTAGTTGCGGGATACGAATCGGGTATCACGCCATTGCCATGTTCTCAGTGCAACAAGGCGGTGAAATTTGGCCCAATGCTGCGCTATGCCCGTGAAGAGTTGGGAATTGACCGTATTGCTACGGGTCATTATGCGCGGATCAGTTATGATGCGGAAACTGGACTTTACCAGCTGCGTCGGGCTGTAGATTCGTCTAAGGATCAGTCGTACTTTTTGTATGATTTGACACAAGATTTGCTTTCTGGAACAATGTTTCCCCTCGGAGAAATGCTGAAGACAGAAACCCGACGAATTGCCGCAGAATTTAACTTGACGACTGCTGATAAGCCGGAAAGTATGGATTTGTGTTTGGTGGAAGCCAACGGTTCCATGCAGGCGTTTCTGGATAAGTTCATTCCTCAAAAAGAAGGGGATATTGTTGACCAGTCGGGCAAGGTGTTGGGACAGCATACAGGTATCCATCACTACACGATTGGACAGCGTAAGGGCCTGGGAATTGCGGCGGCGGAACCGTTGTATGTGGTGGCGTTGGATGCGGTGCGGAACCGGGTTATTGTAGGCGATCGCGCTAGCACTCACAAGCCTGAATGCACCGCAGCGCGGTTAAACTGGGTTTCTATCCCAGAACCCACCAGTCCAATCCGTGCCGAAGTGCAAGTCCGGTATCGTTCCAAGGCTGAACCAGTCAGCGTAATCCCCCTAGAAGATTCGCGCATTAAGCTTGTTTTCGATGAACCTCAGTTCGGAATTACCCCTGGACAAGCTGCGGTTTTGTACGATGGAGATATCGTACTCGGCGGTGGAATTATCGAAAGGTTTGAGTAAACGGTAATAAGGTATAAGATAGAGGCAAAAGTAAAGTCTTTTGCCTCTTTTTTTATAACTATGGCTTATAGTGACTTCACCCTAAGCGAACTTAAAAAACTATTTAGTTTAACGATTAACGAAACAGTAGATTTATTTGCGGCTGTTCCTTCGGTAGAATGTAGCGAACATTTAGCTTTTACACTTAAAGAGAATCTTCCTTTAGCTACTGCTATTAATACTGAGAAAGCTCGTTCTGAAATGATTATAGCCCCTATCCTGATTGAAGTTAGGAGACGCTTAAATTATCAAGTTAGTTTATTTTCAGGTGTGGATTTTAATGTAGATACGGCAAGAGGATTAAATGGGATCTGTGATTTTCTAGTTAGCCGTTCCTCAGAACAGCTTTTTATTAGCGCTCCAGTCCTTACTATTGTAGAAGCGAAAAATGAAAATATTAAGGCTGGATTGGGGCAATGCGTAGCTGAAATGATAGCAGCACAGTTGTTTAATGAACGAGAGGGGAATGAAATTATAACCCTTTATGGAACTGTAACAACCGGAACTATTTGGAAATTTTTGAAATTAGAAGGGCAAGTAGTTTCTATTGACTTGACTGAATACTTCATAGGGAATGCCAATAAAATTTTAGGGGTTTTATTATCTGCCTACCATGATGTCACAGAAAATTGAACAACTCACGCCTGAACAAGAAGCTTTGATTCCGGTTTATTGGGAAAAGTGGAAGCGAATTATCTTCTCTACTGAACCAATTAACTGTCAAAAAGCTACGGCAGTAGTAAAAGCCGCCTACAACGCAATTGATTTAGAAGAGCCTAAGATTCTTTTTTTTGATAGTCCTTATCTAGCTTGGAAACATATATTATTGAATACATACCTTCATGAATATATTGAAATAATAGACTTATTAGAAGGTAAATGAATAAAACCAATATCAATAAACTTAGCTAATGAAATAAGGCATAATTTATTAAGGGAAACCAGCGCAAATTTTTGGTCATTAATAACAATAGAATCGCATATTATTGAAGCGGTAAATCATAAAACAATAAATTTACTTGAAAAAAAAGAATCGATTTTTTATAACAATTATGTTCCTAAGGGTTCTGAGAATTTTTATAGTAATATAGGTA
The DNA here is from genome assembly GCF_014695815.1 of Trichocoleus sp. FACHB-6. Taxonomy (NCBI): domain Bacteria; kingdom Bacillati; phylum Cyanobacteriota; class Cyanophyceae; order Leptolyngbyales; family Trichocoleusaceae; genus Trichocoleus; species Trichocoleus sp. FACHB-6. The sequence goes on along the minus strand of NZ_JACJOY010000050.1, from coordinate 9,560 downwards.
GACTAGACTATTTCATTTCAGTTCTAGGGTGTAGTTGTCATCAAGACAGATGGCAAGTTCTTCAGCAGCTAATCAAAAATTGTGGTTGGATTTTTCCATTTGAAGAAGTTTGCTATGTGTGCGATCGCCCTCGCGTCCTCTCCTTTGACAACGAGCAACGCCTACACGCAGAAGGCACACCAGCAATTCAATTTGCTGATGGATTCAGTGTCTATGCTTACCACGGTGTGGGATTACCTGAAAAATACGGTGTACTGCACCCGAACCACTGGCACGCACAATGGCTTTTAGAAGAGGATAACGCCGAATTGAGGCGAGTTTTAATCCAAGGAATTGGTTACAGTCGAATTTGCCAAGAGTTGCAAGCGACTGAATTAGACTTTTGGCAGGAATACACTCTATTAAAAATAGATAATGATGTTGATGTAGAGCCAATTTATTTATTAAAAATGACTTGTCCCAGCACTGGATTTATTCATGCTTTGCGAGTACCTCCTGATGTTAAGTCAGCGCGTGAGGCAATTCGTTGGGTGAATTGGGGAATCGATCCAGAGGAATTTTCAGTGCAAACTTGAAGAACCTCTCCCTAACCCTCTCCTAAAAGGAGAGGAACAAGAAAAATATTTATAGCTGGAAGAAACTCCGACTCCCCCTTCCCTCGCAGGGAAGGGGGCGGGGGGCTAGGTTTCTTATCTCCCGGCTCTATATCTTGGTAGGATAATTTGGCAGCTAAATTTACAATTCGATATGAGCCTAGCACCTCACGGCGGTCAGCTAATTAATCGCATCGCTACACCAGAACAAAAACAAGAATTTCTCGATAAAGCCGACTATTTGCCCAGAGTGCAACTAGACGAAAGGGCAACATCGGATTTAGAACTGATTGCGATTGGGGGATTTAGTCCGCTAACTGGCTTTATGGAACAAGCCGACTACGATCGCGTAGTGATGGAAATGCGCCTTGCCAATGGTCTCCCGTGGTCAATTCCCGTCACGCTTTCGGTGGACGAGTCGGTAGCCGCAAATCTCAAAGAAGGCGGTTTGGTGCGTCTGGACGACCCGACTGGGCGCTTTGTCGGCGTTCTGGAACTAACCCAGAAATATCGCTACGACAAAACCCGCGAGGCGGTGAATGTTTATCGCACCGATGATGAAAAGCACCCAGGCGTTAAGGTTGTTTACAAGCAAGGAGAAATTCATCTTGCAGGATCAGTTTGGCTGTTGCAACGCGATCCTCATCCTTTATTCCCAAATTACCAAATAGATCCCGTCCAGTCTCGCGCCATGTTCAAGGAAAAGGGCTGGAAAACGATTGTCGGCTTCCAGACTCGCAACCCCATCCACAGGGCGCACGAATATATCCAGAAGTGTGCTTTAGAAACCGTAGATGGCTTGTTTTTGCATCCCTTGGTGGGAGTCACTAAAGACGATGACATCTCAGCAGAGATTCGGATGCGCTGCTACGAGATTATTCTGGAACACTACTATCCTCTAGACCGGGTAATTTTGGCAATTAATCCATCTGCGATGCGCTACGCTGGCCCTAGAGAGGCGATTTTCCATGCCCTAATTCGCAAGAATTACGGCTGTACTCACTTCATTGTTGGACGCGACCATGCGGGTGTCGGCGATTACTACGGAACTTACGATGCTCAGCACATTTTTGATGAGTTTGAACCGGGTGAATTGGGCATCACGCCAATGAAGTTTGAACACGCCTTCTACTGTACGCGCACTCAGACGATGGCGACGACGAAGACAAGCCCCAGCGCTCCCGGTGAACGCATTCACCTGTCGGGGACGAAGGTACGAGAAATGTTGCGGCGCGGTGAATTGCCACCACCAGAGTTTTCGCGCCCAGAAGTTGCAGCAGAATTGGCAAGGGCGATGCAGGTTCCAGAGGAAGCAAAAAAATATGAGATTGCAAGTTTAAAATTTGAGATTTGAGATTTGAGATTGGAGGCTGCTTAAATTTGAAATCTTCAATTTGCAATTATCTGTATTCCCTAGACCCTGATAGGCTATAGCTGATGGCTCATAGCTAATAGCTGATATGGGATTGAAGCGGCGGAGTTTTCTGCAACGAGCGGGAATGGCGCTTTTGGCGCTGGGCGTAAGTGAAACGGCGCTATCTCTTCTACTGGGGGATCAAAGCCTAGCGGTGCCTCTGCTGGATCGCTATTATCAAGCGCTGGCACAACCGAATGGGCGAAAGTTGGCGCTACTGGTGGGAATTAACCAGTACCCCCATACCACGGAGACGAAAGTAGCGTCTCTTTTCGGTTGCGTGACAGATGTGGAACTGCAACGGGAACTTTTGATTCACAGGTTTGGCTTTCACCCCAGCGATATTTTGACGCTGACGGATGCTCAGGCAACGCGGGGAAATATTGAAACTGCTTTCCTTGAGCATTTGACAGCACAAGCTTCATCAGGTGATGTGGTGCTGTTTCACTTCAGCGGCTACGGTAGCCGCGTGGGAAGGATGAAGGATGAAGATGATTCTTTAATCCAAAATCCCAAATCTAGAATCCAAAATTCCTTAGTGCCAGTGGATGGCGTTTTGTCAACCAAAGGAACAGTAGGGAATGATTTGTTGGAAGAGACGCTGTTTTTGCTGCTGCGATCGCTTGCCACTGACCAAGTGACAACGGTACTTGATACCAGTTACAGTGACGGCGATACCGTCCTCCAGGGCAACCTGCGGATTCGCACTTGCCCGGAAACGGTCTTAGCGCAGCAAGCCAGCGACGAGGAACTAGCTTTTCAGGAAGAATTGCGATCGCGCCTCAAGTCTTCGCCAGAAGCACTCAACAAGCTGCTATCCGGCGAAACGCCTGGAATTGTTCTGGCGGCAGCTGGCCCTAATCAGCCAGCAACTGAGGCGCGTTGGGGCGGTTTTAGCGCCGGATTATTCACCTACGCCCTAACTCAACATCTCTGGCAAGCAACCTCACCCACGACGGTTCAGGTTAGCTTCAATCGGGCTGCTGGAGTTGTCGAACAACTGGTAGGTAAAGAGCAACAGCCCCAGCTAATGGGTCAAAAAAGTAACGAGCAATACGCACTTGCCTATAATTTGACGCCTGAAATCGGTATTGGTGCGGATGGTGTGATTACGGCCGTGGAAGAAGGCGGCAAATTCTTACACTTGTGGCTGGCAGGATTACCAGCACCCATTTGGGAATATTACGGAGTAAATTCTCTGTTGGTGGTTAACAGCAATCAACTATCAACTCCGAACAATGAACAACCTGTACAAGTGCAAATTCGTTTTAAGGAGGGTTTGACTGCCAAGGCGCGAGTTGTTTTTGGGTCAGAAACGTCTAATTTACAAGTCGGGCAACTGGTACAAGAATCCATCCGCGTATTGCCCCGGAATATCGGCTTGACTGTGGCTCTAGATACCAAACTAGAACGAATTGAGCGCGTAGATGCAACCAGTGCCTTTGCCAATGTTAGTTCTGTCTCATCGGTTGTCACAGCAGGCGAACAACCCGCAGATTATTTGTTTGGCAAAGTCGAGACTACCGACTCGGCGGGCAGCTATGCACTATTTTCTCCCGGTCGGGATCTGATTTTCAACACAGCTGGAGAACCGACTGAAGCGGTAAAAATAGCTGTTAATCGTTTAACGCCGAAACTGAAAACACTGCTGGCGGCTAAGTTATGGCGTTTGACGGCAAATGAAGGGTCTTCTCGTCTCCCAATTGCGGCGACGTTGGAAATGATTTCTCCTACAGAACAGGTGCTGCTGCAACGAGAAACTTTGCGGAGGACGCAGGAAACTAATCTTGATTCAATCAATACCCAAAATTCAAAACTTTCCGCCCTTGCAGGCATCCCCACTTTACCAATTGGTAGCCGCGTCCAGTACCGAATTCAAAACTATAGCGATCGCCCGATTTATTTCATACTACTCGGCATCGATAGCAGCGGCTCTGGCATCGCCTATTATCCCCCGTCATTTCCCACTCCAGATGCCCTGGAAAGCAACCCGACGGCGGCAGCAACCGCTGCCCTACAAGATGTTGTTATTCCGGCGGGGGCAACTCTGACGGTGCCACAACCTCCATCATTGGAATGGGCGATCGCAGGCCCGGCAGGGCTTGCGGAAATTCATTTGTTCGCCAGTCGCGCACCCTTTACCCAAACCCTTGCTGCCATGTCCTCTGGGCGGCGTTCCCAGCGCGAAGGAGTGTCCGAATTGTTTAACCCGCTAGTCGTGGCGCGGGCCTTGCTGCAAGATTTACATCAAGCTAGTGCGTTAGTTAAGCAAAACGCGATCGCGTCTGTGTCTGGAGAAAATATTGGTATATCCTCTGACAGCTATGCTTTAGATGTCAATGCCTGGGCAACTCTCAGCTTTGTTTATCAAGTAGGTTGAATCAAATTAAAGATGCCTAATTCAACTTTCATTTTAATTAGGCATCTTTAATTACTCTATAGGTGGGGATTGCACGAATTTTCCTAGTACCTGATAGTTTTGGCACACGTTGGGAATACTTAGATTAAAGCTAAGAGTATTCTCATGAAGATCAATAAGCAAGTTGCCCTGGCGCTTTCCTTCCTTTTTCTATCTGCTGCTGCTGCCGTTGCCCAACCTCAGCCTGCTGCCACAACCCTATCGGTTCAGGAACAGCAGGAAGTGGAACGATTGCGGCTTGAGTTGGAAATACGCGATCGCGTACAATTGGAAGTTGACCGCGCCTTTAGCCGCACCACAACTTTACTCAATACTTTACTATTTATATTAACTTTGTTTCCGATTGTGGCATCTGCCGGCGTTTTTTTGCTACGTCGCACTGTCATTAACCAAATAGTTTCTGAAACCCAAAATCAATTAGAGCAAATTCGAGAAAAATTTGCCACCCAACTAGAGGAACAAGTAACTGCTAACTTAAAAAATCTAACTGACAATACCCAAGCAGGATCTGACAGTCTTCTGCAACTAAACAACCTAATTTCAGAAGCTCAAGCTGTATTAGGAGAACTTAAAGAACAGAAAATTATTGTATCTCAAGAATTTGAAACACTGAGGTACAACCATTATTATGAGCCACAAATTGAACCCATAAACTCTGAGTATCAAAATCACCTTTCGGAATTTACTTTAGATGCTCAATCTGATTTAGCAGTGCCAATTCAAGAATTGGATGCCAATGCTAACCAAATTTTAAATGCCAATGATTATTTAATCCAAGGAAATGCTTATTTTTCTGAAGGTCGTTATCTAGAGGCGAATCAATCTTATAACGCGGCTGTTAAGATTGAACCAAACTTTTCTGAAGCTCGGTATAACAACTCTCGTTGTTATGCGGTGCAATACCGGGTAAATTTAGCAATAGGTAATCTACAATGGGCAATTGATATTGAGCCTAATTATAAAGAAATAGCAAAAGCTGACTCTGCTTTTGATGCGATTCGCTCCGACGCTCAATTTAAGAAGTTGCTCAGTGAATAAGTTCTTCTAAATGGCTAGTCACTATTTTATTTTCTTAGTCCAAGCAGGCGGGCTAAGTTTCGTCTAGTCGCGACTTTAGCTGTCCTTGGCTCTTCACTCTTGAAATTGTGGTTTTTTTATGAACCACGAAGACACGAAGAACGCAAAGAGAAGATAGAAGTTAAGAATAAATGTAGGTTAGGTTTTAAGGGTTCAAAACCTAACCTACATTTACTATTTTATTTTCTTAGCCCGCGCAGGGGGCTAAGTTTTCTCTAGCCATGTCTTTAGTCCCTCTTACATCTTTACAAATACTTTTTCAACAGCAACTCCATCTTCTCCTTGGTTTCTGCCGGAACATTATCCAGGCGAGTTAAAATTGCATACTTCAAAGCAGAATGAGCATCAGAAACTGGAGGATTTTCACTCAGACGGCGGACAGTTTCTTGAATTACTTTTTGAGCATTAGCTGCATTGCGTTGCAAATTAGCAATCACCATTTCTACGGTTACGCTGTCGTGATCTGGGTGCCAACAATCGTAATCTGTAACTAAGGCTAAAGTTGCATAGGCAATTTCAGCTTCTCTAGCTAACTTCGCCTCCGGTAAATTTGTCATCCCAATAATTGTCGCGCCCCAACTACGGTAAAGATGGGATTCAGCTTTAGTAGAAAACGCTGGCCCTTCCATGCAGACATACGTACCGCCGCGATGGAGGGTGACATCTGGTAAATTTAAGGATGCGATCGCATCCGCCACAACAAGAGCCAATTTATTACACACCGGATCGGCAAAAGCAATGTGCGCTACAATTCCTTCTCCGAAAAAAGTGGAAACTCGATTTTTTGTCCTGTCAATAAATTGATCCGGTACTACCATGTCCAAAGGTTTAGCTTCTTCCTTCAAGGAACCAACAGCGGAAGCAGAAATCAGATATTCGACCCCTAGCTGCTTCATGGCGTGGATATTCGCTCGAAATGGCAACTCGGAAGGTAAAAGCGTGTGATTTCGACCGTGACGGGCTAGGAAAGCCACTCGCGTTTCATCTAAAGTTCCCAATATCAACGCATCAGAGGGAAAGCCAAAAGGTGTAGAAATTTGCACCTCTTCCACATCTTTGAGCGCTTCCATTTTGTAAAGACCACTGCCACCTATAATCCCAATACGAGCCTGAGCCATTGTTTTTGCCTTCTTGCTGCAACGCCAAGCTATTTTACCGGGAAATTACTGACTTTATTTAAACTCCGCGTTATTTGTCAATGATGGGAATCACGGATTTTTCAGGAAAATATTACAGCCTTTCTACGATCGCGATCGCCCACATTTGTAAAGAAATATTGCATACTTAAATTATACTGAGTTTTGATTTATACAAAAATATCTACCCGTAGAATGATGATATCCCAACGCTCTCTACCTAAAGTATCAGTAGAACAAATTGTTGAGCGCATTTTCGCCTTTCGGCAGATTACGCGCACTGACCAAAGGTTACTCATGTCCGCATTTTTATCGAAAAAATGCTACAACGAAACAGATCATTTGCAAATTAAGCGTGTGTTTGATGCCCTGCAAAGAGGATTAATTAAGGTTACGGATTAAGAATCCATTCCTTCTTTATCCACCATATACAGAAATTGCTTTAGGTTTACCCAAACCAGCGATGGTGTTATGGTAACGCTTTAGCATCATACAGTTAAAAAGAACTACAAAATATTAGAGATGGCATTGAGTCAGCTAAATGGGGCAAAATTTACCTCAGCGCCGTCACTTTGATAAAAATGAACAAAGCAGGAATAAACTCAGGTAGCGATCGCGCTCCTATCTGTCTGTGTAACGACAGCTTGTTGAAAGTTGTAAGCATTTCTCCCAGCGCAGACTCCCTTGCCTAATTATTTCAGCAAATCTATTATATTCTTACCCTATTTACTCGTTGGAGTTAACTTCTTGACAAGAGCAGCAGTCTCTTCTGGTTTTCCAGAGGAGGGAAACACTAAAATACTCTTGATTTTGGGGTTATCAACCAATGCTTTTAAACGAGACAACTGCTTATCTGAAATAGCTACTCCCGCATAATTTTGGGCATAATCTAGTTCTTGGGTAAAATTCGCATCGTTATAAATTTGAATGAAAACTCGATCAACATTCCAATTTTCCCAATCAGCCGCAAAATAACGTTTACCCCAATAAGGATTATGATGGCAAAGGTCGAAACTAACCCTTGGGTTAGCTTTCTTTATGTCACCTCTCATTTGCCGCACAAACTTAGTTAAATGCGCCGTGCGATCAACTTTGCCTGGTAATTCAGCATGATAACCTAGGTAATCATCCCACTGAACTGCATCGATGGTTGGATACTTTTTGACGAACTCTACTGAGATTGTTCTGAATAAATTAGCAACCTCTGGAATCTCCACATCCAGTACATAATGCTCGATGCCAGCGTAGGTTTTATCGACCCCAGGAACAATCCATCGTTTAGAAATTGCTAAATCAAAAATTGGGCTATTTTTATCAATTTTAATCCCCTTTTCAAAATAGGCGTGAACTTGCATTCCCTGCTTGTGCGCCTCATCAATCAACCAATCTAACCATTGCTCTTGAAATTGGTTAGGACAGCTTTTGTATCCGAATGTTTGCTGCATGACATTGCTGTTGTACATCGTGCAACCATTCCCCCACACCCCATGAATAATGGTATTTATTCCTTGAGCGCGATAAAAACGAACTCGTTCGCGAATCATTTTTTCGCTAGCATTATTAGTCGCCTGATACCGACTCAAATAAATTCCTCTTATTTCCTTTTTATCCCAAGAATTTTGAGGTGATGGTAATTTCTTGGGGGTTACGGGTAATGCTGCAACTTGTGGCTTGGTTGTTGGTGTCGCAATCGGAATCGCTTTCGGAAGAGGAGGATGGGCGGTTGGTGTCGCAGTCGGAATCCCTTTCGGAAGGGGAGAATTGGCAACAGGTATGCCCTGGCTAGGCGCAGAAGTCAAAATAGGAGCGGTTGGTTGTTGATTATTAGGCAAAAATTTACTGATATCTAGTTTATCTAGATGCCTAAAGCCCCAATAACCAACACCTAACAAAACGATGATTAATGAAAATGGAATACTCGCACATCCACATCCATTGTTTTCTTTTTTAGGTGGCATGGCAACAAAGCATGATTGTTTAACAATGCAGCAACTTTCTTTACTCGACTGGGGCTTGCCTGTATTAACGGATACTCTTGAAGTACAGGAGGAATAATTTAGGGCTTAAGTGATACATCAAGCTACTTCACTTTGCGATCGCTTAATTCCGCATAGCCTTAAAAAATGGTGCATGAAGCGTAACTATCCTGTCGGGAATCGCATCCCGACAGGATAGCTAAAAGCGATCGCCCGAATAGCAGTTACAGCAGCAGATTGAGACGTGGCAAGTGTTACTGGAAAAGTTGGGAGGGATTGACGGTGAAAAAGCGATCGCTTCACGCTTCTCCTTTCCTGATACCTAGTCGCCCTCTCATCGGAGGTCGTGGTAGTTTCTCGAATCGTTATCGGAAGCGCCTCTGCTAAAAGTCCTGACTTTGTATCGCGCTAAATCTCTCGACGGAACGCTCTAATCGCTTCTCCAGCGTCAGTTTCCGCCATCAAGATGCAGCGTTTCAATAAATCAAGATCCAGGTCATTGAGTCCGGGTAGCTGGCTGCGATCGATGGGTTCATAACTACCGTCTTGAAGGTGATACAGCTTGAGCGATCCATCTTCCCAAAACCAAACTTCTAATACACCCAAAGCTTTGTAGCGTTCTAACTTGCTAATGCCTCCACTGGTAAAGACCACTTCAATCGACAAATCGGGAATCGACTTCACACTCCTAATGCAGTATGACTCGTCCGCCTGAACCGAGACAACGCCTTCTTTTTCCTGAGTCATTGCTCCTGTAGGCTTGAAGAAGATTCCCTGTTCAACCAGAAAGGTAGTCACTAAGTAAAAAATGACGCGAGCAAAGGCTTCGTGGTTGGTTGACTGACAAAACTGCTTAGGGGTGAAACGTAAATCAGGAGGGAAGCAGAGCTTGATTTAGGCTAGTAAGTAACTACACAAATCAGTCAAATCAATGGCTCATACTTC